>CAZVVA010000008.1:0-6772 GCA_964630455.1 uncultured Candidatus Sumerlaeota bacterium | reverse complement strand
ATGATCTCTTAACAATTTTTTTACTGCGTAGCAGTATGATTTCACAGGCACAGGTTGTTCGCCACGGCGAACTACCCGTGATTAAAATGCACACCCAAATATTCCAACCCCAGCGGGGTTGTATAAAAAGGACATTATAATTGGCAAATACCTATTATTCAGTTTATGAACATATTGTTTTTAGCACTAAGAATCGCATTCGCGTTCTTACCCCACAAATCAGGAAAGAGCTATTCGCATATATTGCCGGTGCAATTAAAAATCAGAGATGTCAGCCATTGATTGTAGGAGGATTTTTGGATCATGTTCATATACTCGTGCATAAAAGAAGCACGATTTTAACTGGCGATTTGGTTAAGGAAATTAAACGAACATCATCGAAGTGGCTTAAAGAGAAAGGAGTGGCATACGGTAAATTTAGCTGGCAGATAGGATATGGAGCATTTTCTGTAAGTTTTTGGGACTTGGATAAAATTGTTACCTATATAACCGAGCAGGAAAAACATCATCAAAAGATGAGATGCGAAGATGAATACCGGAAGCTGCTAAAGAAACACGGAGTGAAATTTGACAAACGTTATTTCTTAGATTAATTTTTGTTGAACCCCGCTGGGGTTCAATTTTTTAACCTCCAGACCACGGGTAGTTCGCCGTGGCGAACAACCCGCGGCTGAGCAGTGCAACCGCTACGCGGTTGGATTAGAAAATGTCCAAACCCCCAACGTCCTCGCACTTGGCGTACCTGCAAAGGTCATCCGCACTCTCACACCCGAGGAAAAAGCCGCGCTCCTCACCCATGCTCAACACTACGTCGCCCACTCTCAGCACTATACCTCCCAGAACTTCCGCAAATACGTCTTCCACGATTAACTCCCATCCATTTAGCCATTTACCATCTTACAGATAAAACACCTTCCTTAACTTTGCACACATACATAAACGCGTATAACCTATAATTATTGACACAAACCCGGGTCTTTCCATATCGTAGCTTCGAAAAGCAGGTGCAATAGACCAAAAAAGATCCGATACAACAACGTCTCAGCCACATGGATTATCCATTCACCCTGAACATCGAAAATTTCTAAAGCCGGGATATAAAGAGAAGTGTAAAATGATAACCCGGAGAACATTCCTACTGACAGCCATTGGAGCAGGTGTAGCTCTTATGGCAACTTGGCTATGGAGCAGTATTTCGAAAATAGCGCGGCTTCGCCGCAGAGTAATGAATCCAATCACTCCGTCAATACAACTTGATGAGAAACCAAAAACTTCAACTACTGCTCTTAAAGAAGTAATGTTTTATGAAAAGTTGGATGAGAAAAAGATACAATGCGCAACATGCTTCAGGGGGTGCATTGTACGTCCAGGCAGACGTGGTTTCTGTCGCGTGCGAGAGAACATTGACGGAAGATATTACTCTCTGGTCTATGCCAAGCCTTCTGCGGTGCACGTAGACCCTGTTGAGAAAGAGCCACAACTACATATGCTGCCTGGAACCGATATACTATGCTTTGGCACAGCGGGATGCAATTTTAGATGTCGTCACTGTCAAAACTGGCACCTCTCCCAGGCAAACCCCGAAGATCTGACGACCTATGATTTGCCCCCACAAAGAGTCGTTGAGATCGCTCTCCAGAGAAAGATTCCTACTATATCTTTCACCTACAACGAGCCAACTGCATTCTACGAATATGTATATGATATAGCAGTGCTGGCTAAACAAAATGGATTAAGAATATTATGGCACTCTAACGGTGCTATGAATCCAGAACCGCTTATGGCTCTTCTGAAACATACCGATGCTGTGACTATTGATTTAAAAGGATTCTCTAAAAGAGCTTACGATAATTCTTCTGCCCGGCTTGAGCCAGTACTGAGAACATTAAAAATTATAAGAAAAGAGGGGAAATGGCTTGAGATAGTAAATCTGGTTATTCCCACGATAAACGACTATGAGGAAGAAATAAAAGAAATGTGCGCGTGGATTAAAGAGAATTTAGGCCATGATGTTCCCCTACACTTTTCACGATTTTTTCCTTCTTATAAACTGACAAATCTTCCCCCTACTCCTATTGAGACTTTGGAGAAGGCACACAAAATTGCTAAAGATGTCGGGCTGCATTATGCTACAATAGGAAACGCTCCCGGACATAAATATAACTCCACCTTTTGTCCTGAATGTGGAGAAATGCTAATTCATCGCATTCATTTCCGGGTGTTGAAAAATAATCTGGCTGATGGAAAATGTAAGTTTTGCAGGCACATGATACCAGGAATCTGGAGCTAACCATCTTCTTCGGGCAACCACAAGGGTTGCCCCTACTGCCATTAATCCATGTCCATGGTTTGGAATATGAACAGATGCCTTCGAGGCGCAATTTTCACGTTGTAGCGGCAGGTCTTGTGCCTGCCCTTCTTATAAGGAAGTACACGGAAAGCTGAAATGGTACGAATTGGCGATTTCATCCGCCTAGGCGGATGAAATCGCCCGTAACTAAAGGTTTAGGAGGGGAGCGCGAGGGGAACCCTTTTTCCAAAGGGTTCCCCTCGCATTCTTTAGCGCAAAATGTGGGATAATTGCCCGAAAGCGGAAATATTTGCCAGTGCAAACTCTTACGGCAAGCTCTGTTGGATAGTGTGAAACTCCGGTGAGTCACTAATCAGATTCGGCGGCAGACCATACCCCACAATCTGCTCGCGAATCGCCGCAATACGATCTGGTGTGGGCGGATGCGTGGAAAGGTATTTACTGATAATCCCACCACTGCTCCCGTGTGTACGGTCAAGTTTGTCGAAAAAGTCTATCATCCCCTGCGGATGGTAGCCCGCATTAATCATCGCCTCTACTCCCAGCCTATCTGCTTCATACTCATCCTGCCGACTGAAATGCATCCCTACCCCTGTTCCGAGCATAGCCGAAGCAATATTCTCTACCGTAGATGGATCATCCCCCAGCATTGCGCCTGCAATCACCGCGTACGTGAACTGCTTTGTCAGCTGCTTGCCAATGTGCTGCGCTGCCACGTGCGCACACTCATGCCCAACCACGCCTACCAGTCCCGCTTCATTGTCCGCAAACTTGATCAGACCCGAGTAGACGTAGCAATGACCCCCGGGTGTCACAAACGCATTGATCTCGTCACCCGCCAGTACCTTGAACGTGTAGCCGAAACTCCGGGGCGGTAAATAGCCCGACACCGCCCGACCATGCCGAGCTATATAATCCATCACCCGCGGATCCTGGACTACCTGCTCTTTTGACTCGATCTCCGCTACCATCTGCTCACCCAGCCGTGCCTCTTCATCATCACTCAGAAGATTAATACTGGTGATCGTCCGCACTACCGTCGCACAATGCAGCGCAGTAAACAGAATAAGTATACATCCCAAAACGATGAAAACTGTTCGCAATTTCATGGTCTTAATCTCCCACACCTAAATTACGCAGCACACGCTGATGGGTGCATAATCATGCCCAGCACTTCATTTCTTATAACATTAGAGTGTTGCCAGCGCAAGAAAGTTCCTTAGTGAATCTGCTTCTACGTGTCAATATCTAAACTCCTTGCCGCAATGTCCAATTGTAGGGGCGTATTGCCATACGCCCCCTCTATTTGTTTGGAAAAGTTAAGGGTAAAAATCTCCCGCCAAGTCGCCAAGAGATTACAACAAAATTGTGAAATCTTAAGTCATGCTTTTCTTTCCGTCTTTGCGCCTTTGCGTGAGCTACTGACGGGAATAGAATTATCCCTTTAAAAATCGAAAATCGCCCTTGACTTTCGTATTTTCTTCGCCTATATATCAGTTATCTTTTTCTCGAAAAATATCAAACTCTCTGCCCTGAGCATATTCAACTCAAATTATAGGGTGTGAAGCCAGAAGCCAGTGGCGATTTCATCCGCCGAAGCCTGGCGAAGGCGGATGAAATTGCCCGTTAGGGAAGGTTTAGGAGGGGAGCGCGAGATAGAGAGGTCCAATGATTCCGATTCAGCGCCAGATTCTCCACGTTGATATGGACACCTTCTTTGTCTCAGTCGAGCGCCTGCTCAACCCGAGCCTTGTGGGCAAGCCCGTCATTGTCGGTGCTGATCCCAGAGGCCGTGGCGTGGTTGCTGCTGCCTCCTACGAAGCACGCGCCAACGGGATCCACTCTGCCATGCCCATTGCCCACGCCTATCGGCTCTGCCCGCACGCAGTCTTTCTGCGCGGCCACTCCGAGCACTACACCACCTACTCCCATCGCCTCCAGACGATCTTCAACCGCTACAGCCCCCTCGTCGAAATGGGCTCCCTCGAAGAAGCCTACATTGATCTCTCGGGCACGCACCGCCTCCATGGTCCTGCGCCCGTCACTGCGGAAAAGATCCATCACCAGATCACCGCCGAACTTCGCCTTCCCGCTTCCCTCGGCTTGGCTACCAATAAGCTGCTCGCCAAAGTCACCTCCGGGTGCGCCAAGCCAAACGGCTTGATAGCCATCCGCCCGGGCTACGAACGCACGTTTCTCGCTCCCCTACCCCTGCGTAAACTCCCCGGCATCGGCAAGCACTGCGCCGAGCGCCTGGAACGCTTCGGACTCACCACCATCGCTGACCTCACCCACCTGGGCGAAGAGACCCTGCAGGGAGTCTTCGGCACAACAGGCGCCCTCCTCTACGAACGCTCGATGGGGATTGATGACTCGCCCGTGGAACCCACCCGGCCGGCGCAGTCTGTTGGCCGCGAGCATACCTTCCAGGAAGACACCTGCCACCTGCCGACCGTATGCGCTATGCTGTCCTATATGTGCGAGGATGTGGGACAGAGCCTGCGCGAGATGAATGCAAAGGCAAAAACCTTGACACTAAAACTCCGCTACTCCGACTTCAAAACACTTACCCGATCTACAACACTCACATATTCAACCTGGTACGACACAGAAATCTTCCGCATGGCGAAAACCCTGCTCCTCAAAGCCTACACCCGCAGGGTCAGAATCCGCCTGATTGGCATCTCTGCAAGCAACCTTCTCACTGATGGGTGGCAAGTAGATTTGCTTGACATAAACCGCACCGAAAAACTCGACTGCCTCTACCGCTCAATTGACCGCATCAAAACCCGCTATGGCGCTTCCGCCCTCCTCCGCGCTAACTCCTTCTCCTCCCTCTCCTCAACCCCACACCCTTCTTAAGACTCATTTAAAAAAGTAGGGGTTTGATTAATCAAACCCCTAACTGCCCTACAATATTCCAGCACTAACTGCCAAAAACAAAATAACTCATGTGGCGCCCGCCGCTGGCGGACCCTCCCGCATAATAAGCCACGTCTCTATTCAACCGGCTCTGACTTCTTATGGCGCGCTTTCATTGCCCCAAACTCTTCGATCTGCTCCGGCGTCAGCACCTCATTGAGATCCTCCTGCATCTGCTTGAAGAGCTCCTTCTGCATTTCATGATAACGCTCTGTGATCTCATTGAATTGTGCCTTCTGGTCTTCTGTCAGGTTAAGTCCGGCCAACGGGTCTTTCTTCTCATAGATCTTCCCGGACTTTTTCGTCCCCCACTTTTTAAAACCACTCTTTAGCTCTTTATAACTTTCCGCCTGCTCGGGAGTAAGGATTTCTGCCATCTTTTCCTCAAACTCTGTGCTCGCTTCTTGAATAGCCTTCTTGAACTCCTCCTTCGCTGCATCTGTCTCCTTTAGCTGCTCCATGGTTGCCTTGAGCCCTTCTTTTTTCGCCTCCAGCAACGCCTTTACCTCGGCCACTTGCTCGTCTTCCAGCTGTAATTTCGCCTTGAGCGTCATCAAGCACTCAATGGCCCCGCCTTTCTTCTGTTTCTTCTCTGCCCAGGTCCCCATCGACTGCTCTTTGGCGTGCTCGCCTTTTTGATCTCCTTTCACTGCGCTCCAGGCCTTCTCCTGCTTCCCCTTTTCTCCCTTGTGCTCCGAAGAAATCGCCCCCACCAGCATGGGGAGCGACCATGCGAAGACCAGCAGGACGAGGAGAACATAAGGGAATGTGGCTCTTTTCATCACTCTCCTCCTTTCTTAAGTTTTCTGCCAGCTGTTTTGAATCGCTGGTATGTCAAAAAGTTCACGATAGAACTCCTCTTCGGCCTTGGTGCCATTAGTGGGTAATTGCTGCAGCGTTGAGAAAAAGTCGGTCTGCTCATCTATTGCCTGCAGGCGCCCCAAGAGCGTTTCTTCCATTTGCCCGTCCATGAACTCTTTGAACAGACGCTCACGCCCCTGGTACGACTCTGTCCGGTTCTCTATCCCCATAATAAGACCAATTTCAATGTCGGCATCTGTCATAACAACTGGGGGCTTAAATGTTGTCCCCTTTGTGGTAAACAAACCGATACGAGCTAGCCCTATAACCAACATGAACACTACCAACGCACCTGCCATTGGCATCGCGTAGCGCTTGAAAAAACGCCACTGTCCCAACGCATCCCTTTTAGGTCTGCCGGCACCAACTCGCCCTTCAATCGGCACCCCGCGGCCCCGCAAACCTCGCTCCCTTACCCGTTCCAAGACCGCCTGGTGAAATGCCTCCCAGTACTCATCTCCTCTATCCGGAAATTCTTCTGATTGCACCGCTTCCTTTAAGCGCCGGTATTCTTCGAGCCACTGCTGGCACGCAGCGCAGTCCGCCAGGTGCACCTCAACTTCGCCCCGCTCCATGCCCCCAAGCAGTCCTTCGCCATATTGCATGAGCATAAATTCTCGCTTATGACACTCGTTCATTTCAGCGCCTCACCTGCCTGCTCGCGAATCTTCTTTACCG
>CAZVVA010000007.1:0-37224 GCA_964630455.1 uncultured Candidatus Sumerlaeota bacterium | reverse complement strand
GTGCATTCGCGTCGTGTCGTCGTGGTTTGATAGTTCTTTTTATCGGGTGTTCTAAAGAAAAGGCAGAGGGAAAAGAATGGTGGAGGGGGGAGGATTCGAACCTCCGAAGCCGTCCGGCGACAGATTTACAGTCTGTTCCCTTTAGCCACTCGGGAACCCCTCCGCTTAGTTCCAAAGGATTCTTATAATTATGTTCATACACCACTGCAAAAACAAAGCAACAATATCAAAATTTCATTGCAGGAATCAAGAAAAAACGCACCTTGGCTTTACAGTAGAGCAATCCTGGTCAAAGTCGATAAACTCATTCATCCAATGTTAAGGCCGCGTCATCGCATTCCCAAAAGAATAACATTGGGACAATCAGGGCAAAGTTGGGGCTCCAGCCTCTCGATTACTGCTCGGTCGAGGATGTGGGGGGACTTCAGCTGATCGTGAGCCGCTAAGTTGATTATGTCTCATCGGATAAGTTAATCCTTCACCGAAATGGTGGGCTAAAGTG
Source organism: uncultured Candidatus Sumerlaeota bacterium (assembly GCA_964630455.1). Classification (GTDB taxonomy): domain Bacteria; phylum Sumerlaeota; class Sumerlaeia; order MWCT01; family JAUWMI01; genus JAUWMI01. Next base: position 36,722 of record CAZVVA010000007.1, on the reverse strand, counting down.
TTCAAATGTCGCGGCTGTGGATAAATCAGGTGCCCATTTGGAGATCAAATGGAAAAAAAAAGAAAATAAGCGGAACTTTTTTGTCTATTATGCGTATAAATCAAGAGACAGGGCTAGATGTTTACCTTGATGCGCAGCGTTGGGCCAAACTGAGAAAATCCGTATACACTGGTGAATATACGAGAGGAAACAGGGTAGATCAAGAGGCTGAAGGGTAGTCGTGGTTGAAGCCCTGCACCTCGATCAGTCTCCCGGGGATATGCAAACTGCTCTCCGGGAGCATGAGTGTAACATGTGGGCGACACTTGAAGAGATTGGCGTGTGAGCGAAACAAGGAGGCAAACATGATTCATAAAAGAGCTTACAAGTTTTCCGTTCTGCTTTTCTGTCTGGCAGTCCTCATTCTATTTCCGAAGGCCTCGGATGCTTCGGTTTTCTACGTGGACGAGGAAGGGAGGATCGTGGGCAGTCCTCCACCCGGAGTCGAACCACTCGAGTCAACTGGACTGGAGTGGTGGTTGGACAAAGAACAAAAGATCGTCGAAACACGGGGCCCTACGGGCGGGACCGTTTCAATGGCATTAAGCCAGAAGCCGACGCGGAAGAGTACCTCAATGGCCACCACTGGCGCGGGCTGTACGATTTCCATCTTGAATCTTGACGATCCAGGGACAGGCTTCAACGACAACACACCAGTTTCGCCGGTGGGAGGGAACACCGGAACAACTCTCGGTCAGCAGAGGATGAATGTTCTGCTCAGGGCCACAGAAATTTGGGCTGAACGCCTTAACAGCAGTGTCCCGATTGTAATCGAAACCGGGTTCATTCCCCTGCCGTGCGAGGAAGGGGGAGCTTACGGGGCCGGGACGTTGGTGACAAGCTTTCACAAAGACTTCAGTGGCGCTCCAAGACCGAACACCTGGTACCTCCAGTCTCATGCAAATGCCCTGGCGGAAACTGACCTGTCCCCCGCCTACTCCGATATGCAGATATGGTTCAATGCCAGTCTTGATGAGGGCTGTATTCCTGGACTCAGCTGGTACTACGGACTGGATGGCAATTGCCCACCGACTAGCGTGGATTGCCTGACGATCTCCCTGCACGAGATTTGTCATGGGCTGGGCTTCATGAAGCTAGTCTCGGAAAGCGGTGAGCGATACCAGGGATATGACGACATCTTCATGCGCTTTTTAAGAGATGTAAGCGCAGGCAAGAACTGGTCAGAGATGACAGATTCGGAACGGGCAGCCTCCTCTATCGATACTGATGACCTGGTGTGGATAGGAGATACCGTGAATGAGGCCTCTTGGGTGCTGAGTACGGGTCTTCATTCAACATCGGAACAGGTCATGATGTACGCCCCGAATCCCTATCAACCACCCTCTTCAGTCAGCCATTTCTCGAATGAATGCTACCCGCATCAGCTCATGGAGCCTTCGTATAACGGAGTTATCCACGAGCTGGACCTGTGCGTGGAACTTCTGATTGACATAGGCTGGTCCATAGAACCGAGGACGTCTGTCTCTGTGGAGTTCTGGTCGTTGTACAAGTGAAAGATCTGGTGCAGAAATGGTCTCCACAAGGAATTGAAAAGAATGGCCGATAGGGCCAGACTACTTTCTCTTTCTTGTGGATAATCCAGCAAGTATTCGCTCCATCACGGGCCATCTTGAGCGAATCTTCTGCTCTATTAGAATAGTATCCTTTGCCGTTGGTGATAAGGCTCTTCATATTCTTGCATTGTAAGAGTGTATCAGGCTTTGAAGATTATTCCTTCGTGCCGATTAGTGGCAGCACCTGATCCACGTGAAAATAGACGAGAAATCTTGCCTCTTTATTCTCTTCCTCACAACCAACAGGATACTTTTTCCTGCGTAGCCTATCAATGAGTGGGCTATCTTTCTCCTCCTTACTTTTAGTGAGAAAAAGTCGCTTGCCTACGTAGTGTTTTTTCGATTCCACGAAGAGATAGGCTGCGTGAGGATTTGACTGGAGGTTCTTATGAGTTAGACGGTCTGCCATAATAAACGCGCAGGTCTCTTCATCAATAAAATGGGGGCGTGCGTAGATGGCGACATCTACCTTACCTTGCGCATCTGCGGTGGCCAAAACAGCGAGACCCGCAGTGTTCTCGAAATACTCGCTCAGTTTCATTTCAACACCTCTTTCAGAAAATTGTGATCAATACTAGATTGAAGAAGGATTGTTGGATCAAGCTAATTCTTAAGAATTATCCCCGGTCATTTGGCAAAGCCAAGGCATTTACTCACCGTAACAACAGGCTGCACGAACTCTTGCATCCGTACTTCTCAGTTTTGCCTAACTACTCAACAGAACTATCGAAAAGTTCAGAATGGTAGCAAAACTTACCCAGAGAATATAGGGAATAAGCAGGAAACCGGCAATCCGCGACACTTTCAGGAAAAGCACTATTGTCACTAGTATTGCGATCCAGAGTATGTTAATCGTGACGAGCCCGGCCATAGGAGATCTGAGCCCAAAGAACATGGCAGACCATAAGGCATTGAGAACCAGCTGGATGGCGAAGACGCTCATAGCCAGTTTGACCTTTGAGGAGTTGAGGCCCTTTCGCCACACCAAGAATAACGATATAGCCATTAGGGTGTAGAGAGTTACCCAGGCAGGAGCGAAGACCCAGTTGGGCGGGGTGAACGGTGGCTTGTCCAGGGTGACATACCAGGTAGAGATGGCTGGGGTAGTAAAAAGCGAGCCAATAAAGCCTGCGAGCTGGCAGACAATGATGCTCGCGAGCAGCTTGAGAATGTCGGTCATGGTAGAATTGCCCATTTCAGTAACCTCGCTTTTTGGTTATGCCATACTGTCCGGTAGTTGGATCCTGAAATAGAGAAGCTTTTAAGGGATGATAGGAGAGGAAACTGAAAGCAGCAACGCCAAATTGATTGATGAACTTTGGAATTTCTTCGGCTGGTGAACCCGTGAGGACATAGAAGGGGATATTATTGGATGTTAGGTTTTTCTCCACCTCTTGTAAGCCTTTGAGCATAAAACAAAACTGTCGAATGGTCGCACCAAGAAACTCTGACACCAGGCAGAAGACTACTGCAAGCGGTTCTTTCTGCTGCAGGGCGAGTTCCTGAGCAAAGAGAAGTGCCCAATTATCATGCGAACGCTGATCACGACTCATCCAGTAGACAACCGGCCCGGCTCTGGTTGCCTCTTTTCTTAAGATTGCTACGCGTTCTTGACTCATTCGGCTCTTTACCTTCCCCAAACTCGTATTATACTGATGTTATCCTCATTGTATTCCTTCAGAAAGTGCCTTTTTCGCATTCAAGATTTCTGCCGCAACGCAGGCCTTCGTCTTTCGTCCGATTTCTTCAGGGAGTAGGGTAGGGCTTCCCGAATATTTCTGCGGATTTGGGGCGGCGATGAAAATCCTGAAAATAAAATGGAGCTGGTGAAGGGAATCGAACCCCCAACCAGCCGCTTACAAGGCGGCTGCTCTACCGTTGAGCTACACCAGCTCGAAATAACTTTTCCGCAATAATCCCCCTTAATCTAAAGCATTGATGAATATAAAGCTTTAGGCCCAGCTGTCAAGGGAAAAGGGTAAAATAGGGTACAGTCCACGCGCTCGTTCCTCGCTTGGGACAGTCCCCGATTTTTCTCCTCCTCATTTCATGTGAAGGTGTACTAGAGGCTGGTCTTGAATTTCTTCAGGACAAACTCGGCGTCCTTGTTGTACGAACTTGAGGAGTATTCGGAGTGCAGTTTGCGGAAAAATTCCTTTCCCTTCTCGTGCTGGCCCAGCCTCATAAACGCTGAGCCGATGTAGAAGGTCACTTCGTCAAACGCATAGCCATAGGCTTTCTTGGGAAGATAATCGAGAACGATCTGATAATTATCAACGGTTCTTTGTGCCTCTTCCACACTGATTCGACATTCTTCAAATTTCGGATCACGGGCAAGCATCCACTTGTAGAGCTCAATAGCATAGCGCCGCCTGGCTAACGCGGTCTCGCGGTCAATGACCTTGCGGTCATTAGCAGTCAAGTTAAATTGGCTCGCCTCGGTAGCGAGTTTGATAACCTGGGCATACTCCTTTTTTGCATTCAAAGCCTTCAGGCGCTGGATCAGATCGCCGGCCTGTTCACTATCATACATAGCTTTCACGGTAGCCAGCTCATCCCGCAGTGCACTGGAAAGGTTGCTAGACTGAAGGATGCGATCGAGCGTAGCCCTGGCTTTATCAAAGGCACGTTGCTCGACCTGACTTCTAGCGGTTCCCAGCAGGTATTCGATGCTACTCATGCGCGCGCTATCCATGAAATTCTGAATCTGCTCATGCAAGGAAGTTCCGGGATTTGCATCGAGAAGTTGCTGGGCCGCAGCAAGCGCGGTTTTTGTATCACGCGTTTGTTTATACTCCTTTTGCAGTTTTTCGAAAGCGCGTTTGAGCTGCTGCTCTTCAACCTGTACGATCTTTTCACGTAGCTGCTGGACATCAGCATGATCACCAAGAAGCGCGATGAGCTTCTGGCTTTGGATCATCAGGTCATCGTAGCCAGTCCCGCTTTTATCATATTGCTGGATCAGCTGTTCAACTTGCTGGAAGGCATTGGCCTTTGCCTGCTCAAGCAGATCAGTAAGAAGCGCTGAAGTTTCCTCATCAGGATTCACCTGGTGCAAGCTCTGCGCGGCTTCAATAGTCCCTATGTAGTCCTGGTTGGCGAGGAGATTTTTCACGGTGGCGATTTGAGTGCCTAGCGTCGTTTTAATATGGTCTCGTAAAATGGTTGATGACATGAGAAGATTCTGGTCAGAAGCCTTTTCCTGAATTTGGTCGAGAGCCGTCAATGCCTGGCGGTAATTATTCCCTTGATAATAAGACCACGCCTCGCGGAGCAATGCCTCATTGGGGTGGGGACGATTATAATAAATAAAAACGGTGATAACCAGCAGGATAGCTATGACCAGAGTCGCCCCAAGGATTTTGACCCACTTGAGCACGGGGAGAACTTCGCCGATTTTCTGGGCCTTGAGCAGGTACTGGTGGGCTTTATAGAAGTGACTATCAGTTGCCAGGGCGGCTTCCCATTCAGCAGCCGCTTTGTCAAGATTATTTTGCTTGGCGTAGATCGTACCTAGTACAACGCGGGCATCAACGTAGCTCTTATCCAGATCGAGTGCGTTCTGAAGCTCAGTGATGGCTTCATAATAGCGATTCCGCTCAGCGTGTTCCAGCGCGAGGTTATAGTGATGTTTGGCCTTATTGACAATCAGGCGCAACATGGTCAGATCTTTGTTACAATGGTAGCAAATGTCCTGATCGTCGCGATTCTGCGTATTGCAAAAAGGACAGATCATTCGCTAGCGCCCTATCAGCGGTTCGATTTTGGAGCCAGATGAAGGCTGGCAGGAAACATTAGCTGGCAGCTGCTTCGACTTCGGCGAGCATACGAATCAGCTCATCCAAGAGCTCATCCGCTTTGGTCTGGTCGCCCGCTTGGAGCATTTTTTGAAGTTCTCCCGTCTTGCTTCTGAGGTCGTTGGCCAACGGATGGCTTGCGGCAGCGGAAATCGCCTTTTCTGCTCTCTCAATGACGCTGCGCATCTCATCGCCGCGGGTCTCTTTAATTTTGGCACGCAGCAGCAGGGTCACGCGCTCCTTTGCTTCCTTAATCATACGGGCCTTTTCGGTATCGCTTAGACGGGTATCCGTAGCAGCGATCGTTATGCGTTTTTCCGCACCCGTGGCAAGGTCTTCCGCCCGGGCTTCCAAGATCCGATCGGGATTTAGCTTAAACGTCACTTCGATCCGAGGCACCCCGCGCGGTGCTGGCGTGATTCCTTCAATCCGCAGCAGGTCGAGAAAAGTGTTCTCCGAGGCAATAGCCTCCTCGCCCTCATAGATCGGGAAGGAGATTGCCTCCTGGAAATCTCGCGTCGTAGTAAAAATATCCTTAGCCTCGGTGGGATAGGTTGAGTTACGCTCAATAATGATGCCATATTGGTCATTGATCAGGCCCACGCCGAGGGAAAAGGGAGTCATGTGAATGATGACCGGCTTTTCCCTGCCATAGCGTGTTGCAAGGGTATCTTCAATCTCGCCCTCGATCGGGGCCAGAACGAGCGTTTGCACTGCAGCACCCATTGACACAACTTCCTCTGGGGAAATATCCCGATGGAGCTGCTTCTTCATGATCTCTTTCACCAACTGCTGAACCATAGGAATCCTGGTGCTGCCTCCGACAAGTAGGATCGTATTGATCTTATCGGGTGTCAAATCCGCGTCTTCAATTGCCTGTTCAATTGGGGGGATAGTTTGTTTAACCAGATCCTCAATCAACGATTCGAATTTCTTGCGTGTAAGCGTTGTATCAAGCGTTAGCGGTCCCTTGTCGGTCATTGTGATAGCTTCCACAATGATGTGAGTTTCTTTGAGTTCTGATAGCTCAACTTTTGCTTCCTCAGCCGCCTCCTTTAGCCGCTGCATTGCAATGGGATCCTCGGTGAGGTCAATGTTATGCTGCTTCTTGAACTCATCACACAGGTTTTCAACAATGCGTTTGTCAAAATCATCGCCGCCCAGGTGCGTATTGCCCTGGATGGCCAGGACTTGAAAGACGCCCGAGATGACCTCAATGATAGATACGTCAAACGTACCACCGCCCAGGTCATATATCATCAGCACCTGATCTTCTTCCCTATCCAGGCCATAGGCCAGGGCCGCAGCTGTGGGCTCGTCAATGATGCGGCGTACTTTCAGGCCCGCGATTTCACCTGAGTCTTTGGTCGCCTGGCGTTGTGCGTCAGTGAAATAAGCCGGCACAGTAATCACTGCTTGTGAAATTTCCTCCCCGAAGTACTCCTCGGTATCTTGTTTGAGCTTTTGCAGGATCATAGCCGAGATTTCCTGGGGGGTATAATCCTTGCCCTCTATTTTGGCGCGATAGTTTGTGCCCATGTGTCTCTTAATGGAGAAGACAGTTCTCCCTACGTTCATAATGGCGCCACGCTTGGCTTTCTTTCCTACCAGAATCTCGCCACTCTTGGTGAAGCCCACAACTGAAGGCGTCAAGCGCTCACCCAGACTATTAGGCACAACAAATGGACCGTTCTTCTCCATCACCGCTACGACAGAGTTTGTGGTCCCCAGGTCTAACCCCATAATTCTTGCCATTGCTCCCTTCATCTCCTTTCATTATGTGCCACGACGACCTTAGCGTCACGAATCAACTTTCCTCGAAAGACGTAACCTTTCTGGCGTTCTTTAATCACTGTGTTGTGTGAATATTCCATAGTAGGGCGATATTCTACCACATCATGATAATCCAGGTTAACACACTGTCCCTTCACTTCCATTTGCTGGAGCCCGTACTTCTCCAGAATACGCATGATGCGAAAATATATCGCCTCGACACTCTTAAGCCATGTGTCGAGTTCAGGCGAATGGAGATGATTTCGGGCTAGCCCGAGCACCCGCTCAAAACTGTCCAGGAAAGGGAGCATGCTTTTGATAAACTCTGTGATTTCCTCTGCCTTCTCAGATTGCCGTTTAATCTTGGACATTAATTCGACAATAGGCTCATTCTCAGCCACCATGTTGCTAATTAGGGTCATAAGATCCGCAGATTTTGCACGTTCCTCTGCAGCAGAGGTGTATATTGTTTCCTTTTCTTCATCAATAATAAACTCATTTGAAAGCAGCCACGTTGTCAGCCATTTCATACTCTTACCCCACACGGTCTCCTTATCTTGCACAATTAGCGACGTAGCTTCATTTCCGAGAGTGCCTTCTTTGCAAGCTTATTTCTTGGGTCGAGTTCAAGCACAATGTTAAATTCATTCGAGGCAGATCGATTATCGCCTTTCATCAAATACGTTGTGCCAATTTCAAAGTGGATTTCTGCACTCTTTGGTAAGAATTTCAGGAGTGCTTTGAAATGCACAAGCGCTGGGGTATACAGTGCGCTCTCCCGCAACTTTTTGCCCAGACTTAAGTGCGCACGGATAAGATTGTCCTTAGTTGAGTAGTTTTTGGGATCTATGGCCAGAGCTCGACGCCACGAGTTAAAAGCACCATCAACCTTACCGCCATTTAATAACGCCCAGCCTAGAAGATTCAGGACTTCAATATTCTTTGGATACGATCTATTCAGCTTCTTTAGCTCCTCAACCGCTTCGTCCCACTTCTGCTCCTCCATCAGTGTGGCCGCGATCTGGTAAAGGGCGTCGAAATCATTTGGAGAAATCTTTAGAATTTCACGGTACTGCTCGAGCGCGGACTGGCTGTCCTTGCCGATGTCCAGAGCTTTCCCGCCGTGGTGCTTATGAAATTCTATAATACAATATTTAATGTAATCATCTTCCGGATTTTTGTCAAGGAGAAACTTCCAATGTTTGAGGGTAGCAGCCCAGTACTTTTCGGCGCGCCCTCTCTCGCCGTTTTGCTCGCACGCAATGGCAAGATTATGAACGACGTCCGGGTTGTCTGGATTCATCTGAAGGGCTCTTTCCCAGAAATCAATAGCTTCGACATTCAGGCCATGCATGGCGTATGAATATCCCAGGGTGATATAAGAGTAAATAATGTTATTCTTCGCGCGCAAATGCGTAGGCTCAAGGTTGAGGACATTGGTCCATTGCCGTATAGCCTCTGCCCAGAGCTTCTTATTTACACATTTCCAGCTGAGCTGCATATAGCAGAGGATGAGTTCGCGCTTCGCTGCCTCGTCATTCGGATTGTTCTTGAGCTTCTCCTCAAGTGACTTAGGTTGTTGGCGAATTTCTGCTTCGGACTTCTCAGTTTGCTCCTCCTGAGAGAAGGAAAACTCGCCCCGAACAAAATTGCAAGTGAAAATATCCTCACGCGCGCGTTTTTTGGGGTCCCGCAGCTTCTCATAGGCATGTTGAATAACCATAAAGCGCTCAGTATGGAGCTCTGGGTCGTATTTCTTTACCAGGTCAACGTACGCCTGTTTGATCTCCTTTTCCGTAGTCCCTTTACGAATATTGAGAACCCTGTATGCATTTTGCTCGGGCATTGACTTCAATCCTCGGTGTCCAGAAGAACAACGTGCTTCAGTTTCTTTGCTGAATCACAACCGTACCTTTATATGGCTTGTAGTAAGAGATTGCAAGCAAAATTTTCTTCAGCTCAAGGCTCGTACAATTTACGCAACCGCTTGCACAAGCCCTCTCCGGGCAGCTGGGAAACGAGACATTTAATGAGTCGAGCAAGTTCATCAAAGGTTGTAGTTTGCACCAACTTGGCCCTCAGGAACTTTGCGTTTGGGAAATCCCTGACGTAAGCAATACTGTGTTTGCGGATTTCCTTCATTGCCCGCGCTTCACCCTTGTGACGAACCATTTGCTCACTGTGCGCATACAGAACCGCAAGACGTTCCCGGAGCGACACAGGCGACACCGCTGACGCCCGAACGTGGTCAGGGTGAGCGACAAGACGAATGGCATCTCGGAGAAGCCAAGGGTTGCCCATAGCGGCCCGGCCAATCATCACGCCATCGCACCCGGTTTGCTGGAGCATGCGCAAGACATCGTGTGGTGTTCGAATGTCTCCATTGCCAATTATCGGCACGCTGGCGAGCGCCTTGACTTCACCAATCAGGGCCCAATTGGCCTTGCCCCCAAATCCCTGCATCGCGGTTCGCGGATGTAGACATATCGCATCGATCCCCTCGTCTTGCAGCATGCTTACCATTTCGCGGACGACCACAGAGTCGTGATCCCATCCTGAACGGAGTTTCGCGGTAAACGGGACGCTAATGGCCTTGCGCATCTGGCGAACTATACGGGTGGCCAAGTGGAGATCCCTCAAGAGCGCCGCACCCCCATTATGACGAACAACCTTCTTGGCCGGGCATCCCATATTTAGATCCACGACGGCTGCACCGAAATCCTGGACAATCCTCGCTGCCTCGGCTAATATATTCGGCCGCGCCCCGAAGAGTTGCACTGTCACCGGAGGTTGCTCGCCGTTAATATCGAGCAGGTCAAAGCTCTTTTTGCGCTTCTGCACCAGGCCATCTGCGCTAACCATTTCCGTATAGACAAGGTCACACCCCATTTGTCGCCAGATGTTACGCGTAGGGCGGTCACTGAGCCCGCACATAGGTGCGGACAGTACTTGTGTGCACAAGTTTAATGACCCGATGTGAAGCATCCGCGGCATACTCCTCATTTTCCGTAGCGCCTGCAACACGCGCTTATAACCTTTACTGCATCACTGGCCCGCTGGCTTAAAGTATCGCCATTGTAACTGGAGTATAATCAACAAATTAGCAGAAAAACAGTCCAACCAAGGTCAATCAATGGGGAGAAGTTTCTGGTTTCACAGATACTCCTTAGAGCGATTTATAAATTAAACAAACAGACAGTCAGATGCAATAAGAATTATCTTACAGCATGGCACAAGACCACAAGAGGTGATTGCCATATGCGTTCATAACTGCATGGTTAGGATTATGAGGGTTTCTATATTCTCTGGTGTGTCATTTTTTCCAAAACTGTTGACAACATACTGCTACATGGTATCTTTTATGCAGAATCCAACGGCTTGCGATAACATCGGGAAAACCGGAAAGAGGGTTGCAATCATGGCGTCTGCAAAGGGAATTCGAAAAGCAGCACATGCGGGATCATTCTATCCTGCGAATCCAACGGATTTATGCCAGATGGTTCAGGATTTTTGCGATAAGGCCCATATTGAATCAACCGTGACGCATCCAATCGGGCTGGTTGTGCCACATGCGGGCTATATCTTTTCCGGCCAAACCGCTGCATACGCTTACAAGCAACTTCAGGACAAGGGTTATGAGCGCATTGTTATCATTGCGCCGAGTCACCGTTGGGCATTTCCTGGGGCTTCTATTTATGACGGCGAGGCCTATGAGACCCCATTGGGGACCGTTCCAATTGATCGGGAGACAGTAAGCGCACTGCGCCAAACAAGCAGTTTGTTTGGTTTCCATAGCCACACCCATAGGGACGAGCATTCGCTAGAGGTGCAGCTACCGTTTTTGCAAATGATTCTGGACAAGTTTCTCCTTGTTCCGATCGTGCTGGCAGATCAGAGCCTGGCAAATTGCAAGGATGTCACAGCCACGCTGGTCAAGGTTCTTTCTGCAAGCAACAGGGCGCGAACCGTGGTCGTTGCCAGCTCAGACCTGTATCATGGGGGTTCGTATGATGAATGTAAAGCGCGTGACGCTCAACTGGCGACGGCTGTGGAAAAGTTCGATGTCAACGTCTTCATGGAAGAAATTGAGCGAGAGAAATACATGGCCTGTGGGGCTGGTCCTATGGCGGTGACCATGCTCACGGCAAAAGGACTCGGGGCAAAAAACGTCAAGATTCTTCATCGTACAAACTCTTACGATGCGAATCCCGTTAATGATAGCTACGTCGTTGGATATTTGGCAGCGGTGTACTACTAGCCTTGCGATTTGTTTATCATTAAGATTTGTTCGGCAACAAGTCTTGAGTGTCCATTATAGAATCATAGGATCAGAAGGGAGGTGAGAGAATCATGGTGCCGAAGCGTGGGTTTACATTGATTGAGCTTCTTATCGTTGTGGCAATCATAGCCATATTGGCAGCTATTGCGATCCCGAATTTTCTAGACGCGCAAGTGCGGTCGAAATACTCCCGTTGCCTGACAGACATGCGCACTATCACACTTGCGATTGAGGTGTATATGACCGATCACAACCACTATATTCCGGCCAGAGTTTGCCCTCTGGGGCCAACACTCTACCCCACTACTGGTTCCACAGGAAAGGCGAGCAATCGGTTCCTCATTCTTACAACACCTGTAGCCTACCTGAGCACGATTCCCAAGGATGGATTCAATCTAATTCGTGCGTCCACAGACCCAAACTATCCCCGCTTTTATGATACATATGATTATTGGGATGACCATGGCTCAATCCCTCAGGGCCGAGGGGCTACAAGTGGTGCAGTATGGCGTCTGGCAGGTGTTGGACCTGACCAGATGGCTGCTTTCGGCGGAGCTTGGGTTGGCGTCGCCTTTACAGTAAATGGCATGCCGGTAAATGAAGTTGGCGTAGATTACGACCCAACGAATGGGACCGTAAGCTACGGAGATGTGGTGCGCGTTGGGGCTCCATCGAGTTTTGGCACTGCTATCCCGCGTTTTGAACGGTCACAAGGCGGCGGATTGATTATCAATGATTGATGTCTCAATAAGGCCGTAACTGAGCAACGGGAAGCGAGTGCATGGGTTTTGTTGTGATTCCCACATGACATTGTACCAACTTCCCCCCTGTGCGGTGCCACGAAAAGGACTCGTTGACCCTTATTACCCTCAGGCATACCCGTAGAGGTTCAGAAAGGAGATCATTACGCCTGATCTGAATACGAAAGTGCTGCGGACTTCAGTAATTGCCATCGTTCTTTGCAGTGCATTCTACGTCTACGCTGCTCAGCAGGGCGAAACATGGATGGTGTTGCCCGATAGCGTGGATGTCTATACCTCATCCTCCCTCCAAGCATCCAAGGCTCGGTTCAAACTACACTACCCCCAGACTATTCGAGCAATGGGCACGTTGCGCGCGGCCTCGTCGTGCGATTTCTTGCCATTTGAGCATAAGGGAGAGACGTACTGGGTTCCCGAGCCACTTGTGCTGCGAATAAGCGAGGCGCCCTCGTCTCAAATTGATCTTCCTATTGGCCAGGAGGGTGTGACAAAGCTGCATCCTGTTTCGCCAGATTACCGCCCATCAGATTTAGCTCCGATCCCTGCTCAGTACTGCCTTAATGATTTGCCGCATAAGTTGCGTCGCGAAGCACTGGAGGCCTGTATTCAAATGCTTCAGGATGCACGCAAGGCTGGGCTTGATATTCGGATAGTATCATCATATCGCACGTTTACTAATCAACGCTACCTCTACATGAAAGCCATCAAGAAGCACGGGCTCGAGCAAGATGGCGTAGCCAAACCAGGGCACAGCCAGCATCACCTGGGAACAGCCATAGATGTAATTGGCAGGGATTTGCAGGTGCTGTTCAAAGAAGCCTTCGGTGAAACACCAGAAGGGAAATGGCTTATACAGTACGCTGGCAAATATGGTTTTATGATTCCATACCAAAAGGAGAACGTGAAGCAAACGGGCTATAAATACGAACCCTGGCATCTCCGCTACGTAGGAAAACCCTGAGCGCCAGAAGTAAGGTCTTGCGGCCCCAAAACGATGTAATAAAGGAGGGGCCTATTTCTTCGCAACCTTTTCTCACATCTGTCATGGAATCCCTGGCACGAATAGGCTGTAAAACAACCATCAAAAAACTTTCCCTTGTAGCAGACAGCGCATTACCGACCTTTTTACTCCCATAAAAAGTGCTTAGAGCACCTGACAAAAAGAACTATCAAACCACGACGACACGACGCGAATGCGCCTCAGGCGCATAAAGAATTCACAATGTTGGGCGCCCCCGCAGCGGGTCGCCCTTACGCCTGTCGTGTACGTTGTGCCGTAGTGGTTTATACGCCTTGGGCGTATTGGAATTTCATCTTGATTGTGATGATAAACAATCAAGAACCTTCCCCAGGGCTGAACGCGGATTGAAACCACGCGCATAGAAACCCGAATTGGCGCAAAATTTCCTTGCCTAAAATAACAGCGTGGTGTTCTATTTAGCACTGATTTGATGTAATAACGAGCATGGGAACACCTTTCGCCGTATAGCGCGTATAGATTGGGTGCTGCCCATGGGCGGAAAGCAGGAGTACAGGCAGTGGCAGTTGATCTTCATTTGCATTCCAGTGCGTCAGACGGTGGGTTTAGCCCCTCACAAGTAGTTGAGTATGCCGCGCGGATAGGGCTACGCTGCATTGCCCTGACAGATCACGATACGATGAGTGGCATCGAGGAGGCGCAACAGCGCTGCACCGAGCTGGGCATTCCCTTTATCCCGGGCATTGAGCTGACAGCAACTCACGAGGGACAAGAAATCCATATCCTCGGCTATTTTCTTGACCCTATGTCACCAAGGCTACTGGCGTGCATTGAAGAAGTGCGCGGCCGGGTGCTAGAACGCATGAGTCGGATTGTGGAACAAATTAACCGTCTAGGCTATCCGTTGGGAATGGATGAGGTGCTGGAGATTGCAGGAAGTGGTAGTATGGGGCGGCCTCACATTGCAAGAGCAATGGTCAAGAAAGGTTATGTTCAGAGCAATCAAGAGGCGTTCGACCGATTCATCGGCTCATCGGGTCCTGCATACGTAGATGTTACGGCGATGGCGCCCGAGAAAACATACGAAATCATTCTTGATGCGGGCGGGATTCCAGCGATAGCTCATCCAGGATATCTAGGCCGCGCAGCCATGATGCTCGAGCCTGAGTTGTTTGCTCATCGCGAGTGGGGAGCGATGGGGATTGAAGTCTACCATCCTCGTCACGACCATTACATGATAACGTATTATACAAAGATGGCGCGGAAGCTCTCAATGGGTATCACAGGGGGCTCGGACTGCCACGGCACGTTTTACCGATATGTGTTAATGGGCAAATGTAACGTTCCAGACCGGGTGGCAGACGAGCTTTTTGCTTTGCGCCGCCAGACAACCTCGCGTATGTGATCATAGTGGTTTTAAAGTCCTTTCCTTTTGGCGTCCGGCCGTATTCTATGTAGCTTGAGGAGGAAACACAGCTTCCTTGAACCATCTGGCCTCCCGCAGAAAGAAATACCTTAAAGAAAATCTGGAAGCCTTTGCTTACCTGGCTCCTGCAGGTATTATCCTTCTTGTGTTTTGGATCCTGCCGGTCCTGCTCTCCGTCTGTGTGTCATTGACGAACTGGAAGGGTGCCGACACCCTGGACGTGGTAAAATTTGTTGGACTGCGAAACTACCTCTGGGCCTTTCGCGACGAAAACTTTCTTAAGTCCCTTTTAAACACATTCAACTATGTCGTGTTCAGTGTGCCCACCACACTCGTGCTGGCGCTAATCATTGCCATGCTCTTGAACACGAAGATTAAATTTGCGCCTATTTTTCGCACTATCTATTTTCTTCCCTTTGTGACAACCTGGGTGGCCATTTCAATCGTCTGGAAGTATTTCTATCACCGGGAATTCGGGCTGGCAAATCACCTGCTGACTAACTACTTGCATCTAGGCGGCCTGAACTGGCTGAGCGAGCCGCGGGGTATTGTGGAGATGCTGCTCGCTCCACTGGGAATCGATATCGGCTCGCCATTGCTTGCGGGACCAAGTCTGGCAATGGTCTCGATCGTCCTCACCACGGTATGGCGCGACATTGGCTTTTGCATGATCATTTTCCTGGCGGGTTTACAGAATATTGACCGCAGCTACTACGAAGCAGCTGAGATTGACGGGGCTTCCTGGTGGCAGAAATTCCGCCACATTACATTTCCTCTTCTGTCGCCGGTAACCTTCTTTCTGCTCATCATCTCGATGATTAATGCCTTCAAGGTATTTGTTCCGATGTTTATTATGACACCTTCAGGCGGGCCGGACAATGCCACCTTAACTATTGTCTTCTATCTCTATGAGAAGGGATTTCGCGGGCTCTGGCTGTTGGGTTACGCTGCGGCAATTGCATATATTCTGTTTATGATCATTCTGATTCTTACTATTATCCAGAATTTCGTTCTCGGACGCCGGGTTCACTATGAGGCATAACGGGATAAGCCACGTATGAGTGGGGTATTCACATCTTCCGGGTATCTGCGAATTCTGCTGGTTTGCATCTACGCAGTGATTATGATTTTTATATGCTATCAGGCCATTGTGCGGAGTAGGCGGCGGATACTCACTTCGACGATGGTTTACCACGTGCTGATCATTGGCAGCCTCTTCATGATCCTTCCATTTTACTGGATGGTGATTACAGCCTTCAAAAGCTTTCAAGAAGCTATCGCGTTTCCGCCATCATGGATTCCTTCACAGTGGAGGTTGCGGAATTTTATTGACGCCTGGAACGCCCCCGATGTGACGTTTGGGCGCTATTTTTTCGTAAGTATCGTGACAGCAGTTGCGTCCACGGCCGGAACACTTGCCACGTCCGCTCTTGCCGCATACGCATTCGCTAAGATGCGTTTCATCGGCAAGGGACTCTTCTTCTATCTTGTGCTCGCCATGATGATGGTACCAGGTCAGGCTCTCCTCATTCCCAATTACATTATTCTTGACACTCTCTTCTGGATTAATACGTATCAGGCGCTGATTGTTCCCTGGCTTGCCAGCGTGTTCTGTATTTTTCTCATGCGGCAATTCTTTATGACCATTCCGGATGATTTGTGGGATGCCGCCCAGATTGACGGATCGGGACGCTTCCGTTACCTCGTAACGGTTGTGCTCCCGCTTTCCAGGCCGGTGCTCATTACCAGTGGAATTTTTACCTTTCTGGCCAGCTGGAACTCGCTATTATGGCCGTTGATCGTAACTAATACACCAAACATGCGCACGTTAATGGTCGGACTCCAGACGTTTACCCAAGAGGCAGGCTCAAAATATAATCTTCTCATGGCAGCTTCGACGTTCGCCATCGTCCCGGTTATCATACTATTCTTTTTCCTGCAGCGGTTCTTCATCCAGGGGATTGCCAGAACAGGCCTGAAAGACTGAGGACGCAGTTGCCTCGTCTCTGGGCGAGATAACCTCGCCCCCTACACAAAAATGCTGTGTTATCTGTCTATCAATTTCTAATATCTTCCGCCTAATCTAATAGAGCGCTGCCTCAGATATACCGGGGAGGCCAATAGGAAGCAGGGAGCTATACTCAAGAAAGACTTGCAGAACATGCTTATGGCGGGTAAGAATGCACCTAATCTTCTGGTGCGAATACTCTAAGGCCTATTTCCAAGGATGTGATTCCTATGGAACAGGAAAAATTTACGATTATTATCAAGAAGAACGGAGAAATCATTGTTGACATGAAAGAGCTGGGCAAGCGGACGGTTCAGAACTACCAGCAGATGTTCGAAGAGAACATTGGGCCAGTCCGTGTGGAGCCTGTGCTCACGGGTGACGAAGCGCCGCCATCCGGTGTGAAGCTTAGCGAGAAGGAAAAGGACAAAGATAAGCAGAAACTCACCGGGGCATAGCCTGGGATGGGTAGAAGATCTTGAAGGTTTGTCCCTCTTGCCAATTCTATAATCGCGACGAACGTGAACGGTGCCTGAGGTGCGACACCATCCTGCAGCATTGCGAAGAGGTGGTCAAACGGCCGGTGAAATTTCGCTGGGCCGCTACAGAGACTGTCATGAGGCCTTTCCGGCGCGTACGGGATGGCTTGCTTCGTCTGGCTCAGTCGCCAATTCCAGAGAATCTTCCGTATCGCTACCCATGGATGGCTGCGTGGCTGTCGCTCCTGCCTGGCGGGGGCCAATTCTATAACCACCAGAACAAAAAAGCAGGGCTGTTTATTCTGGCATACGGTGTGCTGGCAGCCATTTCGATTCTTACACTCACTAAGTCTTACTCGAACTTAATTCTCGGCACGTTCATCCTGTTTCTTCTCTGCGCGTACAATGATGGGTTAGCCACCGCGATACGCATTAATGGACAAGTCTGGTCGCTGCGCAACTCGCTGGCAGCGTTCAGTTATCTTTTATTCGCGCTTGGCCTTTTGCTTGCGTTAGGGCAGTTCTTCTTCAGCCCCCTGTTCAAATTCGTGCATATCGCGCAAGATGTCGTGGCCCCGGAGATTCGCAAAGGCGATCGGCTGTTTATTGACTGTGTAACGTACTGGTTTCGTAAACCCCGGTGTGGTGAAGTTGTCTACTATAATCCCGGCAGATATAAGATTGAGCAAATAGGAGGCGACGTCTATCTCATCAGAGAACGACATAGTGTGGAGCGAATCATGGGCGTGCCGGGCGACAGCGTGGAACGCAAAGATGGCGTTTTCTACGTAAACGGAAAGCCTATAGACAAATCATTCTACCCATTGGTCACGAACCAAATTGCAGAGAATTTTTCATTTGACCCTGTGCCTGAAGACCGGTACCTCGTTCTCATTACGCACCATTCCCATGAACCGGGATTTATGGGGTTAGGCGGGACTTCTCCGCCTCTAAATGCCCCTGGCATTATTGTCCACGGCTGGAAGGAAGCATGCTTGGTGGAAAAGAAACAAATCATTGGCAGGATACTCTTCATCTACAATCCGCCAACGCATCGGAAGTTTCTGCTTCCAAAGCCAGCTCTGGTAGAGTAATAAATGGATGAAATAGGGGAGAGGCGGCCGACGAAAAATTGCTTTTTTCGCCGGGACACTGAATAATGTGGTTTTGTTTAAACAGCATTCGTACAATTGAAGGCAACTCAGCCCTGGTAGTCCAGAGAGAACACATGATATTGCACCATTCATATTTCAGGAGGAAACCATGAAACTGGGAGCAAGCTATTTTGGCAACCGGATTGTTCGCTACGTGGCGCAAGACATGAAAAGTATGGTGGATCACCATTGTAACTACGTAATCCACACGTTTAGCGAAAATGATTTCCATTTCTACAGGGGCACGATGAAGGAAATTGTCAAGGTGAGCCACGACGCCGGCCTTGGTGTGTACATTGACCCCTGGGGCGTGGGTAAGGTATTTGGAGGCGAGGCGTTTTCTGACTTCGTGATGAACAACCCGCAGGCGCTTCAGGTGCTCTCAGATGGGAAACCCGTGGGTGTGGCGTGTCTTAATCACCCGGACTTTCGCGCCTTCATGACGGACTGGATTGATGCGGCAGTGGAAACCGGCGCGGATTGTCTCTTCTGGGACGAGCCGCATTTTTATCTACCCAGTTGGATGGGTGGACGGCAAAACACGTGGGGATGCCTCTGCGCGGTGTGTCAGCAGAAATTCGAGGCGAAATTCAAAAAGCAGTTTCCAAAAGAGGAGACTGAGGAAGTGGTAGCGTTCAAGGAGGCGTCAATCCGCGACTTTCTGGAAGAGATGGTGGTGTATACACATACGCTTGGCAAAAAGAACGCATTGTGTCTGCTTCCGATGGAAGATGCCGCACATGCGCTGGTCCACTGGGAGACCTTTGCCTCAATCAGCGGGCTCAACGTGTTTGGTACTGACCCGTATTGGTACGGACGTAAGAAGGAGGTGCGGGAGTTTGTCGGACACTTTTCACGCAAGGTCGCACAGCTCTGCAAAGGCACCAAACTGGAAGGACAAATCTGGATTCAGGGATTCAAAGTGCCTGCCGGACGCGAAGAGGAGTTGCGCACTGCAATTGATATTGCAGTAGAGGCGGGGATTCGCAATCTGGCGCTGTGGAGTTTCGAGGGATGTGCTCCCATGTCGTATATCCGCTCCGACAATCCCGAGAAGGTCTGGGAGATCATCGGTGAATGTTTTGGGAAGATTAAAGACCTCAAATAGTGTATGATGCCTTTTCTCTGATATACATCGTGTTTCTCGGATCAGATAGTAGGGACAGATTATAATCCGTCCCTACTATAATAAAGCGCCTGTCCCAACGGGTCGCTATGTGGGGCGGCGCTGCTAAAAAAGAGCCAGGCATATCAAATGCACGAGAATGCAGAGCTTGCCATAGGGTTAATGTCGGGAACATCGGTTGATGGCATTGATGCAGGGCTGGTAGAGATCAGCGCCACAAATGATTCGGTCGAGGCGGAGCTCAAGGCATTCCTTGTCCATCCTTATCCGCCAGCGCTTCGCCAGCGCATTTTCAAGCTATTTGAAGATCAAGCCGGCGCCTTGTGTCTTGCTTGCGAATTGAACTTTGAGATTGGACGCGAATTTGCGCATGCCACACTTGCGCTCTTGAAGCAGGCCGGCATTTCTCCCGGAGACATCAGCCTCATTGGTTCTCACGGCCAAACGGTCTATCACATCCCGCCGCTCATGGCCGCCTCTGAAGAGCACATCGCATCAACACTTCAGATTGGCGAAGCCTCGATCATTGCCCAGATGACTGGTATTCCAACGGTTTCTGATTTTCGCACAGCCGACATGGCTGCTGGAGGAAATGGTGCGCCGCTTATTACCTTTGCAGACTACCATCTGCTCAGAGACAAAACAAAAGGGCGGGTCGTCCAGAACATTGGTGGAATTGCGAACTGCACGCTTCTGCCTGCAAATTGCGCCCTGGCAGACGTGCTGGCCTTTGATACCGGGCCTGGCAACATGATCATTGATGGGCTTGTGGCGCGGATGACTGATGGACGTGAAGCGTGCGACCGCGATGCACGCCTTGCTGCATCTGGCGTCATTGATCAACGCTTGCTGAAAGACCTGCTCGCACATCCATATTTTTCAGCGCCGCCGCCAAAAACCACAGGCCGCGAACTCTTCGGCCTGACCTATGTTGATCAGCTCAGAGCGCAGGCAAAAGAGCGACGCATCTCAGATGCGGACCTGGTTGCAACCGCTACGGCACTGACGGCTGAAAGTATCCTTCACGCCTACCGCGATTTTGTGTTTCCCCGGATGCGAGTTGATGAAGTAATCCTCGGGGGTGGGGGAGCGCAGAATCCCTTTCTTGTTCGGCTACTTCGGCTCGGCCTGCCTGATAAGATTCAGCTCCTTACGCACGAAGACGTTGGAATCGACAGTAAAGCAAAAGAAGCGATAGGATTTGCGCTGCTCGGCTGGGCGCGGATACACAATATCCCGGGAAACGTCCCTTCTGCCACCGGCGCCTCTCACCAGGTTCTTCTCGGCAAAATCTATCAAGCCGAATAGCTTTGACACCTTTTTTCATCCCTCGGGTTTATCGGCCTGAAGCAGATTTACTCCGGCACATGTTCATATTACTACGAGGTGTCCCCATCCGTTTTCCAATCGCCCCATCGGTTCGGCTTTATATCCGGTTGCTATTCGTCCGATAACGTAGGGGCGTATTGCAATACGCCCCTACAAAACGGTCTGAGGAGAACTTCTATACCTAAGATCCACAACATCATGCTCGGCATTTAAAACACAGCGGGTATCAATGTTCTGCCCTTACTTCTCAGGCCGCTGCTCAGGAAGGCGTCCCATTTCGTGGAGGTAGGCGGAATAGTGGTAGACGGCTTGTTCCTGGGAGTGGGTTTCAATTGATCCGGCGCGAAGGCGTCGAATTTTCTTAATCGCCTTGTGCGAAGGAAGACCTGTACTAACCAGGTAGCAGGCGAGCATGGTTCCAGTACGGCCGTAACCAGCCCAACAGTGAACCAGCACCTTCCTCTTCTCATCCAGGCGCGATTGGACGAACTGTACAAATTCATCTGCCTCGGGCAGTTTGGGTGCGTGAAAGTTCGGAATCCCAATATGAAGATATTCAAACCCGTAGCGCTGAATAAGATGCTGGGGCAATGGCTGTTCGGTCAGAGAAACCAATACAGTGAACCCCTGCGTCTTGATTTCGTCCAAGGCGTCCTCCAGTGTTCCGTAAGAACCTGGGAACGCTGATCCTGCCAGTTGATCCTTAATGACAAAGCTGAAGTTGTATAACATCATAACTCGCCTCTAGCGAAAAACATCCGGTAATTTGGTAGCTCCGCATGGAGAGTCGAAGACTTTTTTCCTATGTATCGTTCTCTCCTTGCTGCTCTAGCAGTCTGGCTTTGCGCCTGTCTCCAGCGGCCAACGTATACTTCAATACTGGCGGCGTCACCATTGTAGTAATTATGACCATAATCACGGCCGCGGAAAACATATCGGAATTGACTACTGGTGATCCGCCAAGGATCATCATGGTTCCGATACTCGCGATGATCAGGCCCACTTCACCACGCGGAATCATTCCCACGCCAACTGAGATGCGATCCAACCCTTTCTCCAACACGCCGAGCGAACAGACCTGCTTGCCCATAATAGCGGCAAGGGTCAGCATGGCCGCAAAGCCCAGGATGTTCACGGTGGCAAATGCCGTCAAGTCTACGCGCACGCCCATCCACACAAAGAATATCGGAACCAGAAAGATGGTAAGGGGCCGCAAGAGTTCCTCGAGGCCATGCTCGCCACGATCCACGAAGTTCTTGTAATGAATATCTTCCAAAATCAGCCCGGCAGCAAAAGCCCCTACGATGTACGCCAGCCCGATGATCTTCGCCAGAAAGGCAAGCAAAAAGCAGACCAGGAGCGACGTGATAAGCAACATTCCCCTGACCCTCAGATAGGAGGCAATGCGAAAGAGATGGGGCGAAACCAGCATGCCAATAACAATGGCGCCCACGAAAAAGACAATCGCCTTTACAATAATGAAAATGATAGCCAGCGTAGGAATGCCATCAGCTCCGGTTTTTGCCGCTTCAATGACGCCTACCACTGCTGCGAGGATAACGAGACCCATGACGTCGTCGATTACCGCAGCGCCAAGAATAATCCGCGACTCAGTGGCCTGTAGTTTGCCCAAATCCTGCAAGACGCGCGCCGTAATCCCCACGCTGGTCGCACACAACACAGCCCCAATGTAGATATGGACATAAACCGATGCCTCAGGCAGAAACCAGACGCTGACCCAGTAGCCTAAAAACATTGGGACAACCACGCCCAAGGCAGCCACGAGCAACGACGACATGCCTACGCGCATCATCTCGCGAATGTTTGTCTCAAGCCCCACCTCAAACAGCAACAAAATGACACCGATTTCCGCGAGGATTGCAAACACCAAGTCTGTTTTTAAATACTCCAGACCGTGGTATCCGAAGAGTACAATATTGCCAAGAATCACTCCGAAGAGTAACTCGCCTAACACTGCAGGCTGATGGATGCGCTCCATCAGCTCGCCGCCCAGCTTTGCGCCGATGAGCACGATAATCAGGGTAATGAGTACTTCGGCAAACATGGAGGAATGATCTGCCTGTTCCACTTCCAAAGCTGCCGCCTCCTGATCTGGCTCAGCAGTTGACAGCAGCTGTGATTGATCAGCACAGGCGTCGTACGCCAGCGCAAACAGGGCGATGCCCATACAAAGTAGAATGATAATGCGATGAATCATAGTTTTGCTTTCGTTCCTTTCAGGCACAAAATACAGCGCGCCGACCATCCGGCAACCTACACACGAATATTATCAATTAAACGCGTATTCCCGATAAACACAGCGAGGGCAATAAGCGTTTTCCCGTGCTTCACGTGATCAAGTCGCTGGAGATCGTGCAGCGAAACAATGTCAATATAATCAATGCGTGCCGACGAGGCGCTTCGTACAATAGTCTCCATCTCACGCCGCAGTTGTGAGGCCTCAGTGACTCCTTCGCCAATGAGCGATTGCGCCTTCTGGAGCGCCGAGTAGAGCACTGTTGCCTCTTTTCGCTCCTGCGGATTCAGGTAGGCATTACGGGAGCTCATAGCCAATCCGTCGGGTTCACGCACGATTGGCATGCCAATGAGCTGTACGTCAAGGTTGAAGTCTTCTACCATCCGCTGGATAATAATAAATTGCTGAGCGTCCTTCCAGCCAAAGAGCGCGACATGCGGCTGCACGATAGTAAAGAGTTTGAGCACTACGGTTGTAACGCCGCGAAAAAAGGTTGGCCGCGTCGCGCCGCATAGCTTACGTCCCAGATCACTCACCTCAATGTACGTCTTATACTCTGAGGGATACATCTCGTTATTGTCGGGATAGAATATGACATCCACGCCAATTTGTTCGGCTAATCTGCGGTCGCGCTCAAAATCCCTCGGATACGCGTCAAAATCTTCACTCGGAGCAAATTGAGTGGGATTGACAAAGAGGCTAACCACAAGAATGTCACCCTGGCGGCGTCCTTCGCGTATCAGCGAGAGATGGCCCTCGTGAAAATACCCCATGGTCGGCACAAGCACAATCGTTTTTCCTTTCGAGCGCCATTCCCTTGATCGTGTCTTCATTGCCTCCACGGCAGTAATGATTTCCATCTCGTACGTAAACCTCACATGCGTGATGAATCGGGTAGATACTCCATCTGTGTACTAATGCCTGCTGGATGGGAAGAAGAGATTATCTGGCTGGTCGGTGCATCTTGCGACGTCAGAGCTGACGGTTGATGCAGGGTAAAATCTTTATAGAAAATCAGACTTGAAATTAGCAATCCTACGAAGGCCAGAACCCAGATAAAGGGGAGCATCTTTTTCATAATCCTGATCACATCTTCACTGAGATAGGAGGCGATCCAGACGTTGTGAGTGTTGGTTGGATCGCACACGCCCTGAATCGCACCGACCGACATGAATACGCCCATAACCAGGGAAGCAGACAAGTGCCCGGACTCAAGAAACAAGGCGGCAATGCCCAGTCCAAGGCCCCAGATATTTAGCGGGCCGCGATAGAGGGCAAGCGGGGCGCACAGGCCAAACCCGATGACATAGAGCAACATGCCAGAGGGAATAACCTGCTTTACAATCGGAGTGAGGTGGACTGAGACGTCCGGGTGGCGCACGGCCTGTAGCAGCATTCCGATGCCGAACATGAGGAGCACAGCAGGCATGACGCTCTCCGCTCCTTCAATTGCAGATTTCGTCAGGATTTTGATATTGTCTTTTTCCCAAGTGGTAATCAGACAAAATGCAAGCCCAGCGATGAATGCCGGAATAAAATCCCATGCCCCGATGTTGCTATCCCAGAACGTAGCAAAGCGTGTGAAAATCTCAATCGCCTGGTCCAGCCACAGGGCGTAGCCTTTTATATAGCTGAACAGGTTCGAGAAGTTCGTGAGTCTGAACACGAGGATGATCGGGATCACAGGAGACAAGAGGGAGATGAGCGGCGCACGCTTTGCCAGTTCTTCGGGCCTGGCCCCGGAGGCCACGCTCCAGTAGTGCCGCCGTTTTCTGGTTAACAGGTTCAAGCCTATAAAGATCAGGCCGGTTACAAAATAGAGTAAGATAATAAGAAGTGCAAAGGTCTGCACCTTGTCGCGGGCGATGCCCAGGGAACTTTCATAAAGGGCCCAGTTGCCCGGGTTGAATGTTCCACCGGCGCATACACCGATCAGAAAAATACCCGCAGCCACCAGGGTAGGAATTCCGAGCGAAAGCATGATGGGGAGAATGATCGTGCCGACCATAATAACCGCCCCTAATCCGCCCAACGTAGTGAACAGCACGAAGCTGACGAACATCATCACCATGCCCACAACAAACGGATTATCACCTGCCAGTTCCGCTGCATACTTGATAAATGTCTCCGCAATCTTCTTCTCGCGGACGAGAACAGCCAGAATACCCCCAAATATGGCCACAGTGTATGCGTCATGCAGCTTCAACGCGCCGTCGTGGATCACTGTATCAACAATTTCATGCGCTTGCATAGCGCCAAGCAGCTTGCCAATTACCGCGAGACTGAGCAGATGTCCTATTGCCTCAAAGTTGAGCAAGATTATGCCCACAACAATCACCATACAACCGAGCACCATGGTAGGGACTTTAATCAGCCGCCGAACACCCAGCACAATCAATCCTAAGACCATGGATGCACCAATGCCCCCATGTAAACAAAACGTATGGAAAGCGGCCCACCCCATCTCCTTGGCCATGAGATGGAAAACCCGGCCATAATCCACAATGCCAACCAGCGAAAAGAGCAGTGCCATGAGCGGAAGCGCGAGCAATGCAGAAATTCTTTGCAGGTACATGAGTATCATCATGACCAAAAAGATAAAGATCATGATCGTGCCAGGTAAATAGTCGAGAAACTGTACTAGCATATGACGTCACTCTCCCCGTTGCAGCAAGATTGAAGGAAATCGTTTAGACCGGAAATTGCCTATGAAGCCTGGGCCAGTAGCCCGAAGAAAGACAAAAGCAATATTGAGAACAGAAGGCCGCTTGTCAAGAGATATGAGGGAAGTGGCGCAGAATTTTGTCAAATATCATGCATTCTGCACCATAAGGCTTGGTTTTGCTAAAAGGTCTGCTGGGAGAACGAAAAAAGCTTGAATTAGTAGCAGGAAAACCTTTTAATCCCTGGGTCGCTGCGTGCTATCATTAAGGGTATCGATTAGCTTCTCCTGTGAGGATGAGCAGGAATGCTTGACGAAATTCAGGCCATAGACGTGATCGAAAAGATTAAAGAATACCTGCTTCAGCAAGCACCCTTATTGGAGCCAGAGCTGATCCGGCTGAAAGAAACAAGTTTCGAAGATCGAGCGCTTCCGTTTTACAAGACGCAGCTTCTCGCAACAGTCCTAAATATTAACGATCAGACATCGTCGGGAAAGCGCAAACTGCGCAAGCTCTTCTCTTCCATTGAGGAGCCATCTGGCAGCCCACCGGATGTTCTCGACGAATCGGTAGTCAGTGAGCACGTGGATGCGCTTTATCAATCGCTTCCAATGCCGAAGCGGGAAGTGCTGAAGCGTGAGTTTGAGAGATTCGATAGTTTTGCTCAGACATCCGGGTCTGTAGATAACAGCATCGGCGCACGACTGCGCAGTTGCGCGACACTGGCAGCAGCCGTGGCATTCCTGGATGAGCAGTTTTCACTTTTGCATGGGTTGCGGGCGTACAAGTTCCTCCAGGCGATCAACTATCCTGTGGTGGTTCCCGACCATGCCCGCCAACAGTTTCTGTATCGCCTGGGATGGATTCCGAGCAAAGGAAAATCGGCAAAGTGCTATCAGGAGTTTTTCCGTGTGTGCGAGAAGGTGGCACAGCTTTCCGGCGAATCGCTACTCAGTATGAATCGTATGCTCGGGCTGTATAGTGGAGCGGAACGGAGCGATGTGACTGGGCTTGCGATCTGCATCCGCAAGCCGCGCTGCCCTCGCTGCGTTACGGCGGCCTACTGTGCATACCATCGCTATCAGGCGGCACCGGCCAGAGTGCCGCGTGTACCGATTAAGGAGTGGGCAGAGGATGATCGGCCGCGAGAAAAGTACAAAAAATTCGGGCCACTGAAGCTGAGCAATGCGGAACTCTTGTCAATCATTCTCCGAGCGGGCACAGGGGAGACCTCAGCCATTGATCTGGGAAGGCGTCTGCTACAAAAGTTCAAGGATCTTGAAGGACTGGACAACACGTCGCTCGCTGAGATCTGCAGCATCAAGGGAATAGGTGAGACCAAGGCGATTGAGATAAAAGCGGCGCTTGAGCTGGGCAAACGTTTGCTTAACCGCCCTATTGCTTCTGATCAGAAAATCACTTGTAGCATGGATATATACAAAAGCTATCGTCTGCGATTCGTCAACATCAGGCAAGAGACATTCTTTATGCTGCTCATGAACACAAAAAACCAGGTCATCAAGGAAATTATGATCTCGAAAGGCAATCTCTCCAGCAGCCTGGTGCATCCGCGCGAGGTCTTCAAGGAAGCGATTAAAGAATCGGCGGCTGCCGTTGTTTTTATACATAATCATCCGAGCGGTGATCCCAAACCGAGCCAAGACGATATTGCAATCACCCACCGGCTCAAAGAGGTGGGTGATCTTATTGGGATTCGCTTGATTGATCATATCATAATCGGAGCGAAACGCTACTATAGCTTTGCCGACGAAGGCATTATCCAGCATCGCTAGCCTGCTGCCGCTATTCAGGCCCGTCGAGTTGGCTCCTCAAATTTCTTGTGAGCATCGAATGCTTCCACACGTGGAGCCATCATACCCTTAAACCATAATACGCAACAAAAGGATACTATGATCACGTTCCCCAGAGATAAAAAGCTATATGGAGAAGTCCTGCAGCTGGCCTACCCCATAATTTTTTCGATGTTGTCCGTTACAATCATGGCGAATGTGGATATTATCATGGTGGGCCGGCTGGGCAAAGAAGCCGTTGCTGCAGCCGGGCTGGCGAGCTGGGTGTTTCTGGTCGTGTATCTGACGTTCAAGGCGCTGGAAACGGGAACGCAAGCGATAGTTGCCCGGCGGTTCGGCGAGAAGCAATTTGAGCAGTGCGGCCAGACGTGCGGCACCGCGATAGCATTGGGCGCGATTCTGGGGATTGCCTTTTTTGTCCTAATGTACAACTTTACACCCCAACTGATAAGTCCGCAGAATGCAACGGTGCGTACCCTCGGCATTGGCTACTTACACTACCGCCTAATTGGGCTGCCCTTTTCCATGCTGGTCTTTGGTATCAACGGTTTTTACTACGGCATCGGCAAACCCAAAGTGCCCATGGTATGCATGGTGATCGCCAACGCCGCGAACGTTCTGTTCAACTATATGCTAATCTTTGGGAAATTCGGTGCACCGCGCATGGGCGTGGCTGGTGCGGCACTCGGCTCCAGTCTGGCAGTAATTCTTATGGCTCTGCTCATCATCACTTATACGCTCGCCGCACACTATTCCCGACAGTATAAGATCTTTCGCAAAGGGAACGTAGATATAGGAATTATCAAGGCTTTGGTCAAGCTATCAGCACCGATGGCAATTCAGGGATTTTTTGTTCATCTTGGATTTCTTATCTTTCTCTACATTAACGAGGCGATAGGAGTGGAGGCGTTAGCAACGAGCAACATTGTTCTGGAAATACTAATGTTTAGCTTTATGCCAGCCTTAGGATTTGGCGTAGCTGCTGCAACGCTGCTGGGTCAGCGCATGGGCGCTGGTGAACCTCGTCAGGCTGAGCAGGCAACATGGGCCTCACTCGTACTTGGGTGCGTTTGCATGGGAACTCTGGGCATAGTATATATTCTTTTTGGTCACCTTATTATGCAGGCTTACATTTCGGATCCTGCCGTCATACGCTCTGGTGCGCTGGTGCTGAAAATCGTTGGCGCGGTGCAGATATTCGACGCATGCGGCATCATCCTCTCCAAGGCCCTACAAAGTGCTGGACTCACTCGCTTCGTCATGCTAGTGGAAGTTGTAATCAACTGGCTTATCTTTCTGCCATCTGCTTACGTTCTAGGCGTGCTGTTGAAGTTGAACGTGCTTGGCACCTGGCTTGCCCTGCTTATCTATATTGTCTTATTTGCGTTGGTTATGTTGGTAAAATTCCGCCGTGGGGATTGGAAGCGCGTGAAAATCTGAGTAGAGGCGTACAGGAGGCTACGCAAATGGGATACCTGATTGGGCTGGACGTAGGAACGACCGGCGTGAAAGGTGTTCTTATTAATGAGAGCGGAAAAATCATTGCAACTGATTTCCAGGACTTCCCTCTCCTGCTCCCGCGCCCCGGCTGGGCTGAGCAGCATCCCGAAGACTGGTGGACTGCCACTGTCCGTACGCTTCAAAACCTGACAGCAAAGGCGCGCATTTCCATGAAAGCCCTGAAAGGCCTGAGTCTATCTGGCCAAATGCACGGTCTGGTTTGTCTCGACAAGCAGGCGCGCGTGATCCGGCCTGCTATCCTCTGGTGCGATCAGCGCACTACTGCGCAGTGCCAATCCATCACACGCATCGTTGGAGCAACGCAGCTCATTCGCTTGACCTGCAATCCTGCGCTTGAGGGGTTTACCTTACCTAAACTTCAATGGGTCCGCGAGCATGAACCGGCAAATTATAAGAGGATTGCGAAAATTCTGCTGCCCAAAGATTACGTACGCTATCGGCTGACTGGCATCATGGGAATGGAGGTCTCAGACGCTGCGGGAACGTTAATGTTTGATGTCACGAAACGCACGTGGTCAACGGCGCTGCTCAATAAGCTCAACATTCCGCTTAATTTCCTCCCCGACGTGCATGAATCCATTGACATTGCTGGCGAACTGACATCCTCTGCGGCAAAATCTACCGGACTTCCCAGAAGACTGCCCATCGTGTATGGAGGTGCAGATAACACGTGCGCAGCCGTGGGCAACGGTATCATTGAAGAGGGATTGGTGGCAGTGAGCATTGGGACCTCGGGTACCGTAA
Organism: uncultured Candidatus Sumerlaeota bacterium; assembly: GCA_964630455.1. Taxonomy (GTDB): domain Bacteria; phylum Sumerlaeota; class Sumerlaeia; order MWCT01; family JAUWMI01; genus JAUWMI01. The sequence goes on along the minus strand of CAZVVA010000007.1, from coordinate 7,002 downwards.
TTGCGCCGACAAAGAATGTGCGGCGCGATCGTTTGGGCCGCGTACATACGTTTAACCACTCAGTTCCCATGCTCTGGTATCTCATGGGAGTGATGCAGGCCGCCGGGCTCTCGCTCAAGTGGTATCGCGATCACTTTGGCGCTGTCGAAAATGCGATGGCCGATTACACTGGCGGGGATGCCTACGATTATTTAAGCAAAGAAGCCGAACGAGTTCCCGCAGGAAGCAGGGGGCTTATATGGCTGCCGTATCTGCAAGGCGAACGAACACCACATTTGGATGCAAACGCACGAGGGGTGCTGTTTGGCGTGACCACGCATCACACGCGTGCCCACGTTATCCGTGCAGTGCTTGAGGGAGTTGTCTATGGGTTGCGCGATTCGCTGGAAATCATCCGCGCAATGCGGGTGCCGATTCGAGAGATTCGCCTGACAGGTGGGGGAGCAAAAAGCCGGCTGTGGCGCCAGATTCAAGCGGACATCTTCAATCACGAGGTTGTGACGATTAATGTGGACGAGGGGCCAGCGTTTGGTGCGGCAATTATCGCCGGCGTCGGGACTGGTGTGTTTCGCACCTTCAAAGAGGCTGCCGGACGTATTATTCGCATCACTGACAGGATAAGCCCAATCACCGCACACGTGCCTCTCTACGACCGCTATTATCGCATATACCGCTCCTTGTATAAACAACTGAAGAGCAGCTTTGCGCAGGTAGCCAGGATTGAACGCTGAAGTTCAGGCGCGAGGGATGCCAATGTGCCGTTAGTATTTCGAATCTATCTATGATAAACAGGTAGGGGCCGTTCATGAACTGCCCCTACAATAGATCAAGAGACTTCGAGACCTTTTTAAGAGAATGACAACCACATGCCCTGATCGCCAAGCCATCTGAATTCTCACCATTCTTTGCTTTCTCCTCTTCCTTTTCCTATTCACTCCCTGGATTGATACAGGAGGCGATCCTTGTTCCTACTATGCCTACCTCCTTCACAGGCAAGATGCCTGTGCTACCAGAGTTTTGCACTATGGCCAAAGCGTCTATTCCATGGAGGAACGCCAGGATGGTCATTGCACGGAGTTGCAGAATCATGAGAAGAATGGTGATATCGCCAGATTCTATCCTGGTGGCACGGGCATCACGCCACAGGCGCATTTTCAACTTGCCCGTGATTTTGCAATCACTGTGTACTTTCATTCTGGCAAAGTATCAAATAAATAGGTGATGGCTGTTGCGGTGTGTGAGCTCGGGCAAGTTAGCGGCGTTGAAAACTCGCTAGCAGCTCGCATGTCCTATCTTGCTGCTGGTTCGCTATGCGGGTTGGCACTGTATAGTTATTTGCCATCATGGAGAAAATCAAAAGTTCATTGTCCATCGTAGTCACGTATCCAGAGAGGCTGCGCGCCCGCGTAATAAACCCAGTCTTCGCGTGAACATTTGCTTCTGCCAATGTACCTCTCATGCGTCGTCTAATTGTGCCATCCACGCCGGCGATCGGGAGCGATTCGTAAAAGACCTCTCCGTATGGCTGGCGAATCATGTAATCAAGCAGGGCGATAGTATGACGCGGTTGAACCAGATCCCTGCGCGAGAGCCCTGATCCGTCCGCCATTTTGAATCCGTCAAGGTCTTCGGCGCCGATTGTGCGCAGAAATTCCACCACCACTTCTGACCCTTTGCGGAAACTCCCTGCATCCTTGAACCGATACCCGAGGGTTCTCAGCAGGTGGTCGGCATAGAAATTCTGACTTGGCTTATTAATGATCGCAATGAGCTCAGAGAGGGGAGGGGAGACGTGGGTATGCACCAGCGTAAAGTTGGCTGGAGAAAATCGCTCGGCCTTATCGGAATAGTCGTCAATATCCGTTGCGCGACCAAGAACCTCAATTTCCCCGTGCTCAAGCGCTTCCGTGAATAGCGTAGTAGTATAGAGCGTGCCGTTATACACAGAGGCAAAGTGCGAATAAGGTCGGCTTTCCAATGGGATCGAGCCAAAAAATCTGACATCATTGCTGGTCATTTCACGATGCAAATCGACTCGCCTGCGAGCGGTGGAAGCAGTGGTCAGAACGTCGTTAATAATGGTCAGATAGCTTGTGACGGGATCAATGGTGCATGTTGCCGGCGCAAAAAGCGCCTCTCCCGGGGTTATGGTATAGCTATAGCAATTATCGCTGATGGCAAGACCGCTCGAGCCAGTAGCATACCAATAGGCAAGATCATCGTTTTCCCAGCTGCCCGCGACTGGCGAATCGTCGAAACAATCGTCGTCGCCAACAATATCGCCGGTAATCTTCGTAACCCCCAGATTGCGAAACGCTTGTACCCATTCATCCAGTATCTGCTCCGTAGTTATCTCCTTGCGATATCGGCCTGAGATCGAAGGGTCTCCTGAGCCAACAATGATCACGTCGCCATTCAAGACGCCATCCGCATCAATCGTGCCCTGGTAGAAGATCGGGGTTTCATACCTGAAATCCGGGCCGAGCAGCGCCAGCGCTGATGCTGTAGTATAGATCTTCATGTTGGAGGCGGGCATAAACCCTTTTCCTTCGCGTAGTGAATAGAGCACATCCCCACGGTCAACTGATTGGATCTTCACGCCCCAATACGCATTTTCAAACTCTGGCGTGTGAAAGAGATAACCTAGCGTTTCGCGCAGCTCTTGCTCTGAACTCTTCCCCATGAATGGGATTGGTCCGATTGTTGCACAACTGAGTAGAATAGCACACATTGCAATAAGCACTGAATTACGAAGCCGAGGTTTCATGGTATGTCCCTCCTTGAACAGATCGGTGTGATAAAACCTATTTCTCCGCTTCAGGCTTCTCGTATGACATGAGCTGGTCAAAGTGAGAATGGGCCCAGTGCAAAAACGCCATCGCGAGATAGCTCAAAGCAGTATGTCTCCAGACGATGAAAATGAAATTTCGAAAAGTCAACCCCAAATCAGTATGATGATCTCTGCTTGACCTTCGCCTGGGTGGACATCGGAATACACTCTCTGGGAATTGTACTGATTGTTCGTTTCAGACGGAATGTGCAAATTGCAGGTATCTCGCAACGGGATACCTGCAATTTGTATTTCCAGGTAGGGACAGATTATAATCTGTCCCTACCATTATGCTGGCCCATGCCACGGCTAGGGTGCTGCTGGAGGCGAAAGTGTCTCAATAGTTGCGCGATCGAGAATCAAGCTTGCAGTTGCCTCGTCATCAGGTGAGAAGTTGAGGATGTCAAAGGAAACGATCAAGCCTTGGCCTACGCAGGCGGCCGGAGGTAAGAAGTACATCCGGTCGTATGTCGTATTCGTAGTGCCAGGGGAGTTGGCGCCATCGCCGCTGCTCAGAATGCCAAACGTGTGCGAGGCCTGCACATTCCCCGTGTTGAACCGCAGCCGCATCTCGGGGACCGTTGCAGGACTGGTCACATCTGTGCGCACTTCAAATATCCCTCGATACAAGCGCTCCGCCTCAATTGTTATATCCGCCGGATCATTTACCCAGAAGCCAAACGTATTCGTGTTGGTTGTTGCCCGCAGCTCAAGTGCACCCGAGGAATAGATATACTGCGGTGGAGTAAACACGATCGGTGCCCCACCTGTTGTCCAACCATCCTGGCTCGACTCGAAGGTGTAATCCTGAATCACAGTCGCCGGTGAAAGTGAATCCAGAGCAAAGCGGTCAACGGTGACGGTATCCAGCGCAAGTTCCGCCTCCGCTGCATCATCGGGATTAAAGTTAAGAAGATCGAACGCCAGCGAAACAGAAGTATCATTCGGTGGGATGACAATATAAAGATCATAATCCGTGTCCGAGGGGGAAGGAGACGAAGCACCATCACCCGCACTTTCGATTGAAAGGACATCATACTGCTGGAGGTTTACTGAGTTTGCCCGAAGACGTATCTGCGGAACCAGCGCTTGATCTGTTATATTCGCAGATATCGTAAACCGGGCGCGATAGAGATAGCTAGAGTCCCCAGACACCGCATCCTGTGCACTCTGCCAGAAGCCGAACGTATTCGTATTCGTTGATGAGGTCATTTTCAGGTAGTCAGATTCCCAGAGAAAATCAGGAACCGTATAGATAATGGGCGCGCCACCGGTGGTCCAATCCTCCGTATCTGGGATAAAGTCGAAGACAATCTGCCAGGGCGTGGGTGATGGTGTCGGAGTTGCTGTCGGACTCGCCGTAGGTGTTGGAGTGGCTGTCACTGTGGGCGTGGGTGTAGGACTAGAAGTCGGCGTTGGCGTCGCCGTTGGCGAGGGAGTTGGGCTTGGCGTTGGTGTCGGTGTGGGCGTAGAGGTAGGTGTGGCTGTTACGGTTGGTGTAGGCGTCGCCGTTGGTGTCGCGGTTGGCGTGGGCGTTGGGGTTGGAGGCGCTGCAGTACGGAAATCAGCCTCCTGCCAGCCATTCCACGGCATGGTCAGCCAGCGCGTATACTTCTGGTAAGGCGTGGTTGCAGGGTGGTAGCGCAGGCGCACTCGCCAGTGGTACGGGGTGTTTTGTGTTAGGGCGCTGACCAGTTGGTTGATTTCCGTCCCCGCTGTACCAGTATCAATCCACGACGCACTCAGTCCTGTGCTCAGGCCATCGAAGATAGTTGTTAGACGTTTTACTTCCCACTGTAACTTAACCTTGCCTCGGCCGTAGGGAGTGCGTCCCAGTAAGGCAAGGCGGAAGGTCATGGTGCTGTCGGACTTACCCAGTGGAGCGATAGGCGCCGGGGTGTAGCTGCGTCGCTGGCGAGGATTGAGTGAAGGCTGGGCCCAATTGTATCCCCAATTTCCATAGTGCAAGCGAACCTGACCCTCGTTAGCCTGGCCATCATCGTACTGAGGGACTCCTACGATAACATCTGCATACCCGTCGCCGTCTACATCCCCTGCCGTGGAAACGCAGTAACCCATGTGAGCACCTGCCTGGTCTGACTCGACAATCCAGTGAGCCTCAGAACTCAGACCGGTGTTACCGCCAAGGTACACATAACCCCTTCCTTCGTCCACTTCGCCATTATCATAGTAACCAGCACCCACAATGACATCCGCATACCCATCGCCATTCACATCACCTGCCGTGGAGACAGACACACCGAAGTTAGTGTACGCATAATTCCCTTCAGCACTCCAGGATGGAGCGAGGCTCAGCCCCAGGACGCTGCTAAGGTAAACAAAGGCGGCCCCCTCTTTTGTATTGCCATTTTCATACTGGCGAGCCCCAACGATGACGTCCGAGAAGCCGTCGCCATTCACATCTCCGGCGGTAGAAACAGAGCAGCCAAAGTAGGCCCCCGCCTGATCGGCCTCTGCGCTCCATGCAGACGTCTGGCTGAGACCCGTGGCGCTACCATAGTAGACGAAAGCCTTGCCTTCATCTACCTCCCCATTTTCGTACCAAAATGCTCCAATGATAACATCAGAATATCCGTCGCGGTTCACATCACCCGCGGTGGAGACGGAAGCGCCAAATCTGCAATGCGCCTGGTTACCCTCCACACTCCACGACGGTGTTAAGCTCAGGCCTGACGAACTACCATGGTACACAAACGCAGCGCCTTCATTGGTTTGGTCATTGCTATAAAGCGAAGCGCCGATAATGACATCGCCGTATCCATCGCCATTCACATCTCCGGCTGTTGAGACTGAACAGCCAAAGTAGTCCGCTCCCGGCTTCGCAGTCCAATCCGCCACGGTGCTAAGCCCCCCGGCGCTCCCGTGGTATACATAGGCCGTTTTATCGTAAAGTGCCCCGACAATAACGTCCCCGTAACCGTCGCCATTCACATCCCCTGCAGCGCCAACCGAGTAGCCGAATAGGGAGTATTCCTCGCTCCCTTCCGTGGTCCAATCAGGGGCTACTCGCGAAAGGCCCGCTGCGCTCCCGTAAAACGCACACGCCATACCCTTGTCTACCTGGCCACTGTCATAGTACGGATTCCCGATAATCACGTCCGCATATCCGTCGCCATTTACATCCCCGGCTGTAGCCACACAATGCCCAAACCTTGCATCGGCCTGGTTTGACTCATAGTCCCAACTGGGATTGGGATTAAGATCGTCCACCCCGCCATGGTATACGAACGCTGCCCCTGCATTTGTTCCGCCATTATCGTAGTAGCGAGCCCCCACGATGATGTCCGAGTAGCCATCTCCATTCACATCTCCGGCCGTCGCCACGGAATAGCCAAACTCGGCGTCAGCCTGGTACTGAGGGCAGTATTTGAGAGCGTATCTATACGTCTTGAGCCCGCTCGAGCCTCCCATGAACACATAGACCGCACCTCCGTTGGAGTAATGCGGCACTCCAACGGCAACGTCTGCATATCCGTCATGGTCCACATCACCCACAGTAGCCACGGAATAGCCCAGGTGGATGCCATCATAATTGCTGTGGTAGGTAAAATCGGGCGTTGTTTCGAGTCCTGTGGCACTCCCATAATATGCGAAGACGACACCTTCGTCCGTATTATCAATCTCGTAATTTGGTGCTCCGACAACGACATCCGAATATCCGTCACCATTCACATCTCCCGCAGTAGAAACGGAAAAGCCTAAATGCGCACCCTCCTGATTGGACTCGACTCCCCATGACGTATAGCCATACAACCCTGTGGCAGAGCCGAGGTATAAAAACGCTCCTCCCTCTCCTGTTGGGCCAAACTCTTCATGGTCTGGGGCGCCGACGATTACGTCAGAATACCCGTCGCCGTTCACATCTCCCGCAGTGCAAACAGACCAGCCCAAATGTGCATTAGGCCTATTGCGTTCGCCAATCCACGAATATGACGCGCTTAACCCTGTGGAACTTCCATAATACCCAAACACTGCTCCGTCGTCCGTCTGACCGGTGTCATAATAAGGCGCCCCAATGACTACGTCAGAATATCCATCGCCATTTACGTCCCCAGCCGTTGAAACAGAATAGCCGAATTGGGCACCTGTCTGATTGGATTCCGCGCACCGGTTTGCAGTCAGACTTAGCCCACCGGAAGAGCCGTGCTACA
>CAZVVA010000006.1:16245-39992 GCA_964630455.1 uncultured Candidatus Sumerlaeota bacterium | reverse complement strand
AATTTGGACTACTTCGGGCATCTCTATCCACGCTATACGAGCGGCAATATCCTGCCCTACCGATTCACGGCGATTTCAACGAAACTCACGGGCTACGAAAACGATGCGGTTGGGGTGATTGTGACAGGGGAAGATGTTGAACACCCGGGGATTCTGGTGCAGAATGAGTACATTCTGGAGCCGGATAGCAACGTCTTGCGTATTGTCACACGCCTGACGAATCCGACTACGGCGACGCTGTCAATGACGCCGGTTGGTGACGATGTTGAGTGGGGTGCTACGAGTGTCTTTGTCGGCGGATACGGCGTTCCACATCAACGTGGGGCTGTTGTTACAGAGTCGGATTGGCTGTGCGGCTTTGCTGACAACTTTTCCGTGGGCATTGTGACAAAGCAAGGGAAGATTAAAGGAACCCACATGGGTACAACGTCGGAGCTGACATACCAGGAGGCGACTCTGGCACCTCACCAGAGCCTGAGCTACGAGCGGTATCTTATGGTGGCGGACAAGAGTCTTTCGAGGATCTCAGACTTTGCTTACGAGCTAAAGGATATTCCGTACGGCTACATTGCGGGCCGTGCGCTGGAGATGACGACCCGGAAGCCGATTGCGGACGTAGATGTACGTATTATTTCAGGCCGGGTGAAAGACGAGCCGCTACCGGCTAGGCCGTTTACGCGCTGCTATACGAATGCGGATGGAGAGTTTAACCTGATGGTCCCCGGCGAGGCGAGCTATTTCATACAAGTGAGGGCGTTCGGACGCGAAGCAGAGCAGCGGCGTCTGAGTTTTAGCGTCATCACAGGGCATTCGTACGTAACTGATATCCAGATTTCGCCACCTAATGTTTTCCATTATCGTGTAGTTGATACAGATACTGGGAATCTGCTTCCATGCAAGATAACGTTTCTCGCTATTCCTCCAACAGAACACCTTGATTTTGGGCCGCCGGTGAAGGCTGAAGGAGCTCGGAATACCTATTGCTCTGCAACGGGTGAAGGCGAGATTGTTGTATCGGCAGGGCAGTATCGAGTAATTATCAGCCGTGGGATTGAATATACAACATTCGAGAAGGAAATGGTAATTACCTACAGTCGCGAGAATCGGCTGGAAGCACAGTTGAAACGGGTAATAGACACATCGGGCTACGTGAGTGCGGATATTGGGGTGCGAACTGAGCAGTCGTATGACTGCCAGGTTTCTGCGCGTGATCGGGTGATTGCCGCTGTTGCAGAAGGTGTGGAATACATTGTGACGGGGGATAGTAATTATGCAACTGATCTGGGGCTTACCATTCGGGAGCTCGGCCTCGAGACGGTTCTGAATAGCTGCGCAGGGAAACGTATCGAGTTTATGGGAGAGGAGACGACAGGCAAGTTTCTGGTGTTTCCCGTGCCCGCCGAGCCCGCTGAGCCCGCCGTGGCGAATGAGGTTTCGCAAGCTCCAGAAACCTTACCTGCAAGGCTTTTTTTGTATTTGCGAAAGACGTATCCGGGCGCTTTGGTCGCAGTTGACCGTCCACTTTTCCCTGACGAGGGCTACTTTACTCTGTTTGGATACAATCCTAAATCGGGGCAGGTAGAGCAAAAGAAAGGGTTTTCGTATGATTTTGATGCATTGTTGGTCTGGGAAGGCAAGCGCATGGGAGCGATTCGCGATGTGCGTGAGCTGATGTATCAGATGCTATTCCAAGAGCACTCCTATATACCAATCGGGGGCTCGAATTCGCGCTTTACTTTTGGAGAGGAGACGGGCTACCCGCGGGTATATTTTACGTCGCCGTCGGACAACCCGGGTGAGGTTACGAAGGAGGCATTCGTGAAAGCGATCCAGGCGGGGCAGGTCATCGTTACAAATGGCCCCTTTATTCGGTTTACGGTGAATGGGCAAGGCCCCGGATCGCTGGTGACGGACACGGACGGCGTGGTGGATTGTGTGCTGGAGGTGTATGCTGCGCCTTGGGTAGATGTGGAAGTGATCGAGATAAGTAAGGATGGGATTTTTGCAAAGCAAATCTATCAACCTTCAATCACAGAGATTCAGCGTTATCCACGCCAGCAGACGCCAGATGCGGGGCGATTCCAGCTGCGGGCGACGCAGGACGTGATTATTGACGTGATAGTGCGAGGTCGCAAGTCCATGGATCCGGTGGTTGTGCCATTCTCCTATGAGGAAGGAGGGGGCGTTGTGCCTTTTGCGATAACCGGACCAATTTTTGTTGATGCTGACGGAAACGGGAGATATGATCCTCCGCCTGCGGATAGGCGCGGCTGGTAACAGACGATCAGGCGTAGGGCCATAGCACGCGATGGCGGTGGGCAGTTGCCAGACGATGGCCGAATGCTTGTACGCCTGTGGCGTATTGGCGGTACAACAGGAGGGGCTGTGCCCCTCTCATTTTTTAGTGCATACGGGGACGGTTCCTGTCTGGAACGCATATGGCGTCCGCATAGGTTCTTTTCAGATGCGCAACGCGATGGATCTACAGTGCAGGGCATAAGAGTTACCTGGAGATATTGAGCCGATGAAGCGACTGATCATTTTCGTCACACTAGTGTTGGTTGGTGTGGGCGGTGGGATTTACGTCTACAGCACTGCGCGCTCACGTGATCTATTGGCAGAGCAGATTAGAAACAGCCTGGAGGTGGAGATTAGGGTACCGGCAGTTAATCCCGGCGCGCCGCTGCTGCTTTTGGAAAATAATATTGAGTCGGTGGAGCTGGTAGCGAGCGCTCGACTCGCCGCCGAGACCAGGTCAGGTATTCGAACGCGCAAGGAGGAATTCAGCTGGAGCGCAAGCTCAGGCAGGTTGTCCGTCGGGTCAAGTGTTGCAAAGAACGTCTGGTGGCCACCCCCCATAAGCACCCTTACTACCATTCGGTTGGATTACCAAGGTTGGTTTGAGCGATACCCTCATACCTTGCTGTTGGGCCCCATGGTTGTGGAGAAGTGGTGTGAGGTGAAGGTATTGCCACCGACGCCGTCGCACCTGCTTCGTGATGGTGTGATTGACGGCTTTACAATAGGTGAATATTTAGACGCTCGCAGCACAGTGACGTTGCAGCGCTACGGCGACGAGGCGGTCTGGATTCATCTGCACCCCGAGGTATATTTGCCGCCAGATGGTTTCTATAAAGTGACAGCGGAGAATAAAGACTTGCCAATCTCCAAGCATTTTACCTTAGGGACATTTGCCATGGACTACCCGTGGTATTCGCTTGGTTTTCCGCAATACATTGCACTCGATTATGGTCTGGTGGAAAAGTTAGAGGCATTAATTGTACTGATGGAAGCCGATGGGTATCCGGCGTCGGAGTTTTCGCTCATCTATGGATTTCGGTCGCCTGCTTTCAACCTCGGTACCATAAAGGAGGATCGCGAGTATACGCTGAAGGTTCCCTTTTCGCTGCACCAATATGGAAAAGCGGTAGATTTAGTGATTGATCATAATCACGATCTGGTCATGGATGACTTGAATGGTGATGGACGTGTTGATATTCATGATGCGGCAGTAATTATGCATTACGTAAATATTCTTGACCGCCGGTATCGAGAGAAAGGGAGCCGGCTGGTTGGAGGAGCGGGACTATACGAGCGCCATGATTTTCGGGGCCGGGTGCAGTCGCCCTATATTCACATTGACGTGCGGGGGTTCACCAATGAGAGAGGCGAGCTGATCCGATGGCCCGGGTTATGGCCCGATGGAACGCGTATTCGATTCGGCCAGATATGATTTCCGAATCATCTATGGAAAGCAGAAAAAAGATTGATTTTTCTATGCCTTTCCGATGATATTTAGAGAGATTTTTATAGCTGCTTTATCAGGGGAGAAATTTGATTTTGGGTTAGGCGTTTTGAACAGAAGGTATGAGGTGTGCATAAAGTATATAATGGGGGCGAGCGTTTGGAACTGAGAGGCAAGGGAAGAGAGACGTGGTGGTCGCGCCTTGCAGGGTCGTTCGTGGTGGCTCTGTTGCTCGTGCTCTGCGGAAGTGCACTGGCCGAATCAGACTACCCTGTTCTCTGGCAGAAACGGCTTGCCCTGCGGGTAATAAATGATCCTGTGGTCGCAGATCTCAATGCTGATGGGGAGTACGAAATTGTCCTGTCGGATGTCCGAGGCAACTTGGTCGCCCTTTTTGCATCGAGCGGGAAGCGCTGCTGGTCATCCAGTGTTTGCCAGGCAGCATTGACTGCGCCGGTGGTAGGGAATTTCACTGGTGACGGGACGTGGGACATAGCAGTGGGTGGAGCAGACGGAAGACTGTATCTAGTGGATGGAGCAACGGGGAAGAGTATGGGGTGCTGGCAGGTAGGGAATAGCATTTACAGTGCGCCAACCGTGTTGGCTTTACCTGGTGCAGATCTGAATGGTAAGGATGGGCTATTAATCGTTGATGGCAAAGGGACGGTGTTCCTGTACGATATTGATTCCGCAGGGGCACTGGAGCAATGGCGTTTCGCTACGGCTGCGCGTGTCACTGCACCCGCCTCGGTGGGCCATGTCAGAAACCCGGAGAGAATGGACGCGGTATTAGGCACTGCGGCAGGGGAGATCTGGGTTATTGACGTCAGCAGACCGGAGAACGTGCTAAAATATCAGCATCCTGCGGGGATGGCGCCTTTGACAATTCTGGCACTAGGGGATGTGAACGGAGACGGGCTAGATGAGGTGGTGTTTGGCGATACCGGCGGGAATCTGTGTGCCTTGAAGGCGACTGCAGAGGGTCTCCGGCCTGTGTGGAAAGAACGTGCGCTATTCAATGTGCCGACGACTGATCCGATATTGACTGACCTGAATAACGATGGGAATGCAGATATTGTGATTGCGACTGCGAAGAGTTTATTTGCCTTTGATGGAATGACAGGCTCAAAGCTGTGGCTAAAGGATTATATTTTGCATTTTAGTATGACTACGTCGCTCGGGCTAGTAACTACGGATCAGGCAGAGAGTTTCCTGACTTTTGGGGATGAAGAGGGCAACTGGCACGTGGTGAATGGGGCGGACGGTAAAGAAACTGCATATCTTTTGCACCGGGGTATTCACGATCATACGCCGCTGGTACTGGATGCAACTGGTAATGGGCAGGCTGATGTCTTCTTTGTCGCGTCCAATACACGGAAGGTAACGGTGTTTTCGACACCGTTTTCTCTGCCTGGGCGGACTGGTCTGGCGTGGCAGACGCGCGGGGGAAATCTCGCTCGGAATTGCCGGTGGGATGAGGAATATTTTGCCAAGATCGCAGCCCAGAACTCCAAGTTGCGCCAGCAGATCGAGATTTCGCTGCAAGCAGTAAAGACGCACGTGAGTCAGAAGAACTGGAACGCTACTCTTGCGGTGTCTGCCGATGTGCTGCGGATTAATCCAGGGCATCGCGAGGCAAGGTGGCTGCGGGTGTATGCTTGGGTGCGGTCACACATTGCGCTACTATTGCTTTCTTGTGTGGCTGGGCTGTCGGTAATCTTGTGCCTGATGCTGATCGGGCTTCGAGCGCTGCAGCGCTATCGGACGGTGAAAAAAGCAGATATGGCTGTTACTCAAGATCGCCTGGACGAGGCGGCCAAGCTGTACCTGAGAGTTCTTGCAAAGGATCCAGTTAATCAACGGGTAAATGTTTCGTTGGCTCTGGTGTTAATCAAGCTGGGCGATTTTGGTCGCGATTCTATTCCGGTGTTTGAACGGGCGTACCGTGCTCGGTCTGGGGATTCGGGGATACTTAAGGCGCTTGCCACGGCCTACTCAAGGACCGCTCTGGTTAACGACAATGCGCTGAAAGTTTACCTGGATGCGGTGGAGTTGTTTGAAGAGAGAGGCGTTCTGGAATATCTGATCGGGAAGATTTACGAGCGCAAGAGACAGCTAGAATTGGCGGCGCGCTATTTTCGGAATGCGCTTCGGGCTGGGTTGGAGCATGATGACGTGTACAGGACTTTGGCTGACGTATATCTACAGCTTGGGTTCCGGACGGCCCGCAATCTAGCGGTATTCGAGCGTGTCCACCGCGCGAATCCCTCGAATCAAGCATATCTCGAGGCGCTGTGTGATGCATACGTTGATGCGAAAAAGATGGATGATGGGGCACAACGCATCTACAAGCAAGTGCTTGCGGTGAATCCCCATTATATTCCTGCAATGCGACAGTTAGCTGCAATTCGGATTCATAATGGTGCGGTCAAAGAGGCTGCAGTATTTGCGCAGCAGATTCTGTCTCTTGATCCTGACAACGCTCACGGGCTGTTGCTGTTAAGCCATTGCTATCTGCGTGAAGGGCGAAATGATCCAGAGGCCCTGGTGATATACGAGCAGGGCCTTGTACATTTTCCAGACGATCGTGAGATTCTGAAGACGATAGCGCAGATTTACTTTTCGCAAGACCGGCTGGATGACGCAGCAGTCGAGCTGTATCATCGATCGTATAGTGCCAATCCCAAGGATGTTGTAGTCCTGCTGGCTTTAGCCAAAGTTGCCCGGGAGAAAAGCAACGCAGATCTGGGCATTAAGGCGATTGAACAGCTCAACGCATTGGGTCACTGGTCAAATGAGCTGGCATTGCAGCTGGCAGAGGCGTACGCGCAGAACAATGTCGTGGAGCTGAAAGCCGAACGGGTTTACCGTGAGGCTGTGCAGGCGTATCCGCACGATGCCCGTTACAAGACGCTGCTTTCCCAAGTGTTCCTCAAGCAAGGCAAAACGATTCCAGAAGCCATTACAATGTATGAGACAGTGCTGAAATCGAATCCCCTTGACCTGGCATTTGGGCGGCAATTGCTGAAGTCGTATAATAAGAACGGGCGCTATGAAGATGCTCTTCGGCTGGCTCCGCAGCTGTTAAAGGCTTACCCAGACGACAGTGATGTGCAGCGATCATTAGCGTATGCAAATTTGTACTATAACCGGCTGGATGACGCGATTCGCGAGTATCAGACCATTCTTGAGCGAAACCCCACGGATGAGGAGGCGCTTGTGAATCTTGCGCTGGCCTTTGCCCAGCAGCGCAAAGTGGACGAGGCCTCAGCGCTTTGCTACCAGCGTGCCTTGAAGATCGCTCCGACAAATGAGAGCCTGCATATGATTATGGCCCGTGTGCATGCGCATCGGAGCGATATGGCCTTGTGCGTGGAGGAGTATAAACGGGCACTCCAGGCCAAACCCAAGATTGAGGAGAAGATCGCTGCGGATTGTTTGGCACTGCTGGGCCAGCATCCCGAAGCGATAAAATTACGTTGGTTTCTCTGCCACTTACTGGTTTCCGTGGGGCGTCTTAAAGAGGCGATCGAGCAGCTCGATGCGATTTTTGAAGATCATCCCGACCAGGTGAAGGAGATCATTGAGTGCCATGAGCAGATTCTGGCAAAGGATCCACGGAACGTTGGTGCACACTTGCGCAAAGGGATAATGCTGAAGATTCAGGGACGTCTGGAAGATGCGCGGGAAGCCATCGAGCGTGCTCATGAACTTCAGTCATCGGACGCTGACGTACGCGCAGAGCTCCAGGATCTTTACGAATTTTTGCTGAACGAACACGAGGACATTGATATCCGTTTTAAGCTGGCACATCTCTATTATCAAGCGGGTGACTACGACAAAGCGATTGGGAATTACCAGAAGGCAGGCCAGGATTACCGGTTGGAGAAGGAGAGCACGAGGATGCTGGGCAAGTGCTTCCTGGCGAAAGGGATGCTGGATCTGACGTTGCAGGAATTCAAGAAGTTGACGGTTGACAATGAGCTAAAAGACCTTCTCTATGACCTTGCAAGCCGCTACGAGGGGAAAAATGATCTTGTGGGCGCCAAAACGGTCTACAGGCAGCTGTTTGCGGCGGACATTGATTATAAGAACGTACGCGAGAAACTCGAGGCGCTGGCTGGCTCTACCAGTGATCCGATAGTGTTTGAGAAGACAACGATCCTGAACAGCTTAAGTGAGGAGGCTAAACGGCGCTACGAGCTGCTTGACGAACTGGGGCGCGGCTCAATGGGGATTGTTTATAAGGCGCGTGATAATGAATTGGGCGACATGGTCGCACTGAAGATTTTGCCCGACAATCTGTCGAACAATCCCGAGGCAGTATCCCGATTCAAGCAGGAAGCGCGGTCTGCACGCCGCTTAAGTCACCGCAGCATTGTACGCATCCACGACATCGGGGAAGAGATGGGGCGCAAGTACATCTCCATGGAGTTTGTTGATGGAACGAATCTGAAGGACATGTTGCGGAAAGGCGGGAAGTTGCCCTATAAGTCGATGGTTTTGTATATGCGTCAGATCTGCCAGGCGCTTTCGTATGCGCACAGCATTGGTATTATTCATCGCGACATCAAGCCGGCGAATATTATGATTACGCGCGACGATCAGATAAAGATTACGGATTTCGGGATTGCCAAGATCATGGAGTCGACCGATGCAACGCTGGCGGGCATGGTAATCGGCACGCCTCTTTATATGTCCCCAGAACAGGTAGAGGGGCGGCCAGTGGACAATCGAGCGGACATCTATGGGCTCGGGGTTATGTTCTATGAACTGGCATCTGGGGTTGTGCCTTTTGCTGAGGGTGATCTGGCCTATCAGCACTTGCACGTGGAGCCGAAACCACTGACGGGCCATCCGCCAGAATACGTGCAGATCGTTATGAAATGTTTGAAGAAAAACCGAGAGGAACGGTGGAGCTCGGTGGACGAAATCCTGTTGAAGCTCGAACAACTGTAACGCTCACCGGAAAGGGGGAATGGAATCCCTCAAGGAAAATCTTTGAATTGTGACCCGGTGTATGTACGGGATATTTGCAGTAGCGGTTCGGAAAGAGAATTGGAGCGATCAAAGGTAAGTCTTGTTCAGTTGTATTATCGCACGATGTGGTGTAGGTACTCGAGCGGTTTTTTCGAAAGAGGCTCATACATGGGACAGCGGATAGCCAGGTGGCGAGGATTCGGGGCACTGGCGAGCCTGATAATAGTTATGGTGTGGGCTGGCGGGTGTCATCGGCAAAGGGAGCTTCGTCATCTTCCGCAGGCGGTCAGGATAGCTGTGCTAGATTTTGACGTGCCCGAGATCTTTAACACCCCGAAGGAAATTCGAGGATGGTGGTTTGGCGCACACGATATTTATCGTAATCCATATGCGGGCGAAGCCTTTGCGGATGTTCTGGCGCGGCGACTGCGGCAGTTCGCCTTTGTTGACGTTTACTCGCGTAAAGATCTAAACGTCTACATGACGATACAGAAGAATCGCGTGATGAGGGCGTATCCTCAGCTATCAGAGAAGGGGATTGAGGAGCTACTGGAGCAGATCGAGCCATGGGAGTGGGGGAAGGATTTGGGTGTAGACAAGGTGATCACGGGGAAATTGCTGGTCAGCCGAACCGTGCATAATCGCACCATCCATTGGTGGTATAGTACGGTGGAGGCACAAATTCAACTGATTGATGCTGAGTCTGGGTCTATTGACTGGGAGAGGGCGGTGCACTGCACCAAGCAGTTTGCGTCGCAGCAGCGCACCCAGGAGCGGCTGGCAGACCGTGTCGTGCGCCAACTCAAGAAGCGACACCTTCTTGAGTAAGGGCCGGACAAGAGCTAAGGATATCGAGAACCGTGCGAGGCAGATGCCTTGTGTGCGTGAGGTGATGACGTTGACAAACATCAGCAAGGGTCTCAAGCCAAAGGAGATAGTTCAGGCGCTGGACAAGTACATTGTCGGGCAATATCGGGCGAAGAAGATGGTTGCCATTGCGTTGCGGAATCGAGCGCGGCGCAATGAGCTCTCCGAGGAGCTGCGTGACGAGGTGAGTCCGAAGAACATCATCATGATCGGTCCGACGGGTGTGGGCAAGACGGAGATTGCGCGGCGACTGTCGCGTCTGGCACAAGCGCCGTTCGTCAAAGTAGAGGCGACGAAATATACGGAAGTCGGGTATGTTGGGCGCGACGTGGAGAGCATGATACGCGACCTTACGGATATAGGGGTGAATATGGTACGCGAGGAGCGGACCGGGGAAGTTCTAGACAAGGCGAAGCAACACACAGAGGAACGGCTGCTGGATCTGCTGCTGCCAGCTCCGCCGACTGTCGGGCGCGTTGTACGGCGACGCAACGGCAAAGAGACAGAGACGTGCGACGTAGATGAGCCGGCTGAGGGAGAGGCATTGACGTCGCACCAGAAGTGGATGCGCAATCGCGAGAAGCTGCGTGCAAAGCTGCGCGATGGCAAGCTGGAGGATCGCGAGATTGAGTTCGAGGTAAGGGTGACATCGGCCCCGATGGTCGCGGGATTTTCCATCGGTACGGGCATAGAAGAGATGGGCGTGGATTTAAAGAGTTTTTTTGACAAGGTAATGCCGCCGAAGACGAAACGGCTAAAGATGCCGATCAGTGAGGCGCGGCGTGTCCTGACCGACGAAGATGTGGAGAATCTCCTTGACATGGATAAGATTATCAAGGAGGCACTCACGCGCGTGCAGGAATCAGGGATTGTCTTCATTGACGAGTTCGACAAGATTGCGGGCCGGGGCTCAACATACGGCCCCGACGTATCAAGAGAAGGTGTGCAGCGCGACATCCTTCCGATCGTTGAGGGGACAACGGTGTTTACGAAATATGGGATGGTATCGTCGGATCATATTCTGTTCATTGCTGCTGGTGCGTTTCATCAGACGAAGCCGTCGGATTTAATTCCGGAGTTGCAGGGGCGCTTTCCGCTGCGTGTTGAATTAAGTTCTTTGACGATGGAGGATTTCAAGCGAATTCTCACTGAGCCGGCAAATGCCCTGGTGAAGCAATACCATGCTCTGCTGGCTACTGAAGGGATCGAACTGGTCTTTACGGACGAGGGGATTGCGGAGATTGCGGAGTCAGCGCACAGGGTGAATTTGCAGTCGGAAAACATAGGTGCGCGTCGGCTCTATACGATCTTGGAGAAGATTCTTGAGGATATTTCATATGAGGCACCAGATTTGCCGGAGAAACGGGTAGTTATTGATCGGCAGTATGTACAGAATACGCTGAAGGACATTCTTAAAGATGAGGATCTCAGCAAATTTATTCTCTAGGCACTTTTAAAAACTTTTATGCAGGAGGAGTGGTTGAATGACAACAATAGTTGAGACGGAGGCAAGGGAGATTCTTGACTCACGAGGGAATCCCACAGTAGAGGTGGAGGTTCTGCTTGCCTGTGGAGCACTCGGGCGAGCCGCGGTTCCATCGGGCGCATCAACGGGCACTTATGAGGCGCTGGAGTTGCGCGACGGGGATGCGCGCTATCTGGGGAAAGGTGTAACGAAAGCCGTGGAGAATGTAAATTCAGTGATTGCCCCCGCACTGCAAGGAGACGATGCTACGGATCAGGTGGCTCTTGATCAGAAGCTTCTGGAGCTGGACGGGACAGAAAGTAAAGAGAAGCTGGGCGCCAATGCCATTCTCGGTGTTTCAATGGCTGTGGCAAAGGCTGCGGCAGAGGCACTGGGCTTGCCTTTGTATCAATACCTGGGCGGAGTGAATGCGAAAACGCTCCCCATACCGATGATGAATATTCTTAACGGCGGCAAGCATGCAGATAACAACGTTGATCTGCAAGAGTTCATGGTGATGCCGGTTGGCGCGCCTTCGTTCAAAGAAGCCCTGCGCATGGGGACAGAGGTGTTTCACCATCTTAGGGCGGTTCTGAAGAAGCAAGGGCTCAACACGGCAGTTGGTGATGAGGGGGGCTTTGCGCCCAATTTGCGCTCAAATGTAGAAGCCATCGAGGTGATCCTTAAAGCAATTGAGAAGACCGGCTACAAAGTGGGAGAAGAGATTTTCCTGGCGCTCGACCCTGCAGCAACAGAATTTTTCCAACCGGACAAGAAGATTTACGTGCTGCAAGCAGAGAAGGAAAAGGAGAAAGACGCCGCAGCTATGGTTGCGTTTTATCAGTCTCTGGTAGACCAGTTTCCAATTCTATCTATCGAAGATGGCCTGGCCGAAGAAGACTGGGAGGGCTGGGGGCTACTGACCAAAGCTCTCGGGCACAAGGTGCAGCTGGTTGGAGACGATCTGTTCGTGACGAATACCAGGCGGCTGTCACGCGGTATTGCACAGGGTATCTGCAACTCGATTCTTATTAAGGTGAACCAGATTGGGACGTTGACCGAGACGTTCGATTGTATCGAGATGGCCAAATGCGCGGGCTACACGGCTGTGGTTTCACACCGGAGCGGCGAGACGGAGGATACAACTATTGCCGACATTGCGGTTGCAGTGAACGCAGGGCAGATTAAAACCGGATCGGCAAGCCGCACTGACCGGGTTGCCAAATATAATCGGCTGCTGCGCATCGAGGAAGAATTGGCGGCAACGGCTGAGTATAAGGGGCTGCAGACGTTCTACAATCTTAAAGAGATCGTGCGCAGTGACGAGGCATGAGCTGCGAGGATCATGCCCTTGCGCGAACTCGCGGTGAGAATCTGAAGCTGCTAGTGTGCTGATAGGCGCTGACTCTGTCTGGTAGCGACTGTCACGTTGCTTCAGGATTTTTTATTATCGGCTGGCGATTCTCGGATGTTCTGGAATGTTTCTGTGTGCAATGAGAAGGTCAGCGCGATGGTATGCATATCCTAGGGCTCCCCGGGGTAATCAGTAGAGGATTTCAATTTGCCATGTGTAGTGAAGGGAAACGGGCCAGGGGGTTTTTCATGGCGGGTTTGATGCGTGTCAGCCATTGGTGCCTGGTCTGGCTTGTATTGCTCGGACTGGGTGGCTGTGCCACGCAGCCGATTGTGATGCAAGAAATCATAACGGTGACGGGCAGAGGATACGCCAGGGATTTTGTGGCACCAGTAATTGAGACGCCAACGCGATATATGAAGAATCTCTGGGCAAATTTGTCTATTGAAGCGAGGGGCACGGCGAAGCCGCAGGCCGTCATTGCAAATCCGCTGCAGCGAAAGTTGATGGCGCAACTGCACGCCAGGAGTAGTGCCAAGCGTGCGATGGCGCAGAAAGTGGGAGAGCTGAAAGTAACAGAAGATATCACACTGGTTGAGTACCTTGAAACTTATCCTGCTCTTCGCCCCCAGGTCGAAGCGCTCATTCGGAATGCTGAGCTCGTTCAGGAAGACGAGCTGCCTGACGGCATCTGGAGCGTGCGTGTGAAGATGAAGTTGGCTGCGCTGGCAGAGCTAATCAGGCCGCCTCAGGAGTTGCCAGAGTCGAGAGAGCAGA
This sequence comes from uncultured Candidatus Sumerlaeota bacterium, assembly GCA_964630455.1. GTDB lineage: Bacteria > Sumerlaeota > Sumerlaeia > MWCT01 > JAUWMI01 > JAUWMI01. The sequence continues at coordinate 26,804 of CAZVVA010000006.1, read as the reverse complement.
AGCAGATGCTCCCGCAGACAACTGGGGAGAAGGCAGAAGCGCAGGCAGTTCGGGACGCACGCGAGAGGCTCATGTACTATATCGCAGGACTTGAAATTCAATCCGGGACAACAGTTTTCGAATGGATGCGGCAAGATCCGAGGTTTTTCCAGCACGTGGTGACTATGGTGCAAAATGCTCCAATTGTTGACACGCGTTACCCGGACGATGGGGTATGTGAGGTGGATTTGGAATTTGATCTCGCCGAGATTCGTGCACTGTTCCATTAAGTGTTTTAGAGCTACAGATTGTAATGGATGTTGAAAAGCATGTCCGGGTGTACTTTGTGATCTATGAAACCTATTATTCTCGCCTCAAGCTCACCTCGCCGAATTGAACTTCTCAAAGCCACGGGCTTGCGATTCAAGATTCAGCCGAGCACGATTGACGAAGGCCAGATCAGTCTTGTGCGCCCGCGCGACCGGGCTATCAATGCTGCTCTTCTCAAGGCGAACGCGGTGGCCACGAGCCTTGACACAGGCGTGGTGATTGGTGCTGATACCATTGTGTGCCTCGGAGATAAGATATACGGGAAGCCGGCTGACCGCCTGATTGCTGAGCAGATGCTACGCTCGCTGAGTGGTGAGACACATTGCGTGATTACCGGCCTGGCGATACGCGAAGTGCAACATTCGACAGCGCTCCTGGATGCTGTGGAAACCAAGGTTGAGATGCGGCACATTTCGGATGAGGAGCTGCAGTGGTATCTGGATTCAGGGGAGCCTTTTGACAAAGCGGGCGCGTATGGTATCCAGGGGCTTGCCGGAAAATTTGTCGAACGCATAGAAGGATGTTACTTCAATGTGGTGGGACTTCCTTTGCCACGCCTGATTGAAATGCTGTCGCAATTCATTGATACCTCATCGCTCACCATTCCTGACGAGTTCTATCGGTCACAGTAGGATGTACCATAAACTCACCATGTGAGAAGGAGAAGAATCTTAATAATGAGATCCTTCACGGAGTTTATCCTGAGCGAAGCTGAAGGGTTCAGGATGACGGGTCAGAAACTCTCCGACCCGTCAACTACTTATCAAATATCTCGGGTTTGTCGTATTGCGTGGGAGATTTATGATGGTCTTTTTGTGCAGAGAGTTTGATGCGATAGCGGCGGATGACGAGCCCGCCGACGATTCCCAGGATAAGAAACAGAATAAGGTTTATCACGAGAGCACGTACACTATCCAGCCCGTATGTATTTTCAATGGCGTTATAGACAGACCAGAGGAGCAGATTCAGAGGCCCGGCGGCTGCGCCAAGCACGAGCCACAACCTGGCTTCGCCAGTCCAGATTTTCTCACGTAGAGCTGCTACGAGCACAATCACAATAGATGGTGTCAGAAATGCTAGCACGAAGAACAGGAAGTTGATAAAGCCCTCGTTGAGTATCAGCTTAAGCATCGAGATTGCTTACTCCCGCATGAATTGACCATCCGAACTCAGCATCTTACCCCCCCAGGCCTTTACATCTTCCTAAACAGCACTTCCTCATGAGATAATGCAATATAAAAACACGCCGTGACGTATTCTCGGTAGTTACATGCGCTCTGGTGCTGAGACTTCCAAAATAGATAACCCATTGGCAATCGTAATGCGAAGACAGTCAATCAGAGCGAGGCGCGCCTGGGTCAATTTTGGATTGTCCGGGATCAGGACGCGATACTCGCTCTCCTTTGTTCCAATTGTAAAGTATTGATGAAAGGCGCCGGCCAGCTGGCGCAGGTAGAGAGTAAGATGATGCGGCTCAACTGCGTCTGCAGATTTTCTGATCACCTGTGGCAGCTGTGCCAGCAGCATGATAATGTCTTTCTCTTCAGCAGTTTCAAGGAGCGCGAGATTGGCGCGTTCGGCTCCCTGGTACTGAATGCCAAGTTCAGCGGCCTTTTTGAAGATCGAGCAGAAGCGGGCATGGGCGTATTGGACGTAGTAGACCGGATTGTTCATTGAAGTGTCTTTTGCCAGCTCCCAATCGAACACGAGGTGGCTATCGGCGCTGCGCATGAGGAAGAAGAAGCGCACGACATCGCGTCCAAGCTCGTTGATCATCGATTTGAGGGTAATGAACTCGCCACTGCGGGTGGAGAGCTTGATGCGCTCGCCATCTTTGAGCAGAGTGACCATTTGTATGATGACGCAGCGGAGCGCGGAGCTCGGATATCCGAGGGCTTCGATACCTGCGGCGAGTCGTGGAACGTAGCCGTGGTGGTCGCCACCAAAAGTGTTGACCAGGACGTCGTAGCGGCGTTCGTACTTGAATTTATGGTAGGCGAGGTCAGGAGCGAGGTAGGTTGGCTCGCCATCGCGTTTCACGAGCACGCGGTCTTTTTCGTCTCCGTACTCCGAGCTACGGAGCCACCATGCACCATCGTGCTGGTAGGCTTTGTTGCGTGTTTTGAGTTCGTCGAGTGTTTCGCGGACTTTGCCCTCACGGTGCATTGCCGATTCGCAGACCCATTCATCGAACGTAATGCCCAGGCTCTTCATATCATCGTCAATAGAGCGGAGGATTTTCTTAGTGGCGTAGTTGGTAAAGAAGCTAACGTCAGTTTCGTTCTTGCGACTATCGCCAATCTCGCTGACCAATGGCCTGGCAATTTCCACGAGGTATTCGCCTTGATAGCCATCTGGTGGCAGTGCTGTCTCAACGCCGAGTTGCTGTAAATAGCGAGCACGCAGCGATTCGCCCAGTTTTTTCATCTGTACGCCAGCGTCGTTAAAGTAGTACTCGCGCGTAACTGCGTAGCCAGCGGCCTGGAGGCACCGGGCTATGGTATCGCCTACCACGGCATTGCGAGCATGGCCGATGTGGAGCGGTCCAGTAGGATTGGCGCTAACGAATTCTACCAGGGCATGCTTTCCGCGTCCGATGTCGCAGCGGCCATAGTGCGCCTGCTCGCTGGAGATATGGCGCAAAATTTCGGCGAGGGTATTGTTCGTGACAGCAAAATTGATAAATCCCGGGGGAGCGGCATTCACGCGCGCGATCATAGAATCAGCAGCAACTAGTTCTGAGATTGCCTTGGCGATTTCCATGGGTGATTTCCGCAAAGCTCGCGCCAGCAGCATTGCTACCGGAGTGGCAAAATCACCGTACTCTTTATTCTTTGGAATTTCAATGGTGATGGGGGTAGGAATTTCTTCTCGTCCAAGCGCTCGTACGTAGCATTGCGCAGCATCATGAACAAGTGATTCGATATGCTGATTGATGTCCATATAGAAAAGCGGTTTTTTTTGGCTTACTGATATTCTCTGCGCTCTCTTCTATTAATGAGGGCACTAAATAGGTTACAGATTTTAAATCTCTCGCAAAGACGCAAAGGACGCAAAGTTCTCATTTTCTTTTTCACTTTGCGGCTTTGCTAGAAACCTTAATAAATCGTACAGTGTCGCCAAGATGCGCACCAGACGCTTTATTCAGATTCTATTTGGAAACTTCAATGATATCGAGTGGACTTCCGAGCTGAATCTCCAGTCGGTCAGACCGTTCATATAGAATAACAGTTCCTTGGAGTATTATGTTTGCTCCTTCTGTAATTTGATCGCGTTTCTTGACTCTAGTTGCAATACTATTCCAGAAGGGCACAGCAATGCTTCCAGAAGAATCGGTAACAGTGAGCAGAGTGCCGCCGCTCACGGAGCGGGCTGCTGTAATCTTACCTTGAATGGAGACCTTCTTGCCAGTGGTGGCTCTTGTAATCTGGCTGATAGGAATGATCTGGCGCGGGGTGCGCGCGGGAGTCGGTGCGGAGGAGAGCTGCGCAAGTTCTTCGGGCGGAACAACGCGAAGATTCTTGTGATCGAAGAGCCTCAGCTGGAGCTGGCCGCGATATTCATTCACGGTGCCTATCACGTCAATGAATTCGCCAACCTTCGGCCGCTGCTCTGGCTTAAGTTGCTCGGCAAGGTCTTTCCAGTAAACAATTGGGAGCGAGGACGTTCCATCGGAGATGGTCAGGGTGTTCGGGGCAGTCTCCATCCAGGAGGCGCGAAAATTAACCACCTTGCCACGAACTCGTACGACCTGGTCGAGCTTACTTCGGTCAATAGCCTTTAGTGAAAGAATCTCCTGCTTCTTTTCTGTCAGTTTCTCAGGCTCCACGACCAACATGGGAGTCGGTGCGACATCCGCGGCGAGCCGAATGGAGACGGAATTCTCCAGATGAATTTCCAGAGTGTTATGATATTTACGGACCTTACCGGTGATGCGAACGCGAGAGCCAATGGTAAATTGGGAGACGTTGGGAATACTTTTGTAGATATCTTGCCAGATAACGATGCGAATCGTTTCGGTTCCATCCGTGACGTACAAGGAATATGGGGCCTGTGGTGTGTTTGGGCCGTAGATATTTGTGATTTGGCCCACAATAGTGACAGTTGAATCAATTGACTTCGCAGTGATCTGATTGATGGTGATCACGGAATACGCGCCAGCCGAAGCTGAGGCCGGAGGCGAGGCGACATCCTGAGCTGTGATAGCGCTGGCAGCGACTACGGAAAATAGCGCTATCATGATGGCAAGAAAAAGGGTCCTTTCCTTCCGTCGTTGCGCGTACTTTACGCGGCAATCACATGGGTTGAGATGATGCATTGCCATACTCCTTTTCACTGCTTTAGGCCCTGGGTTTTCCGCTATGGACAAATGGATTCAGAGAAAAAGCCTTGTCAGGGCCTTAGTCCAGATATACGATATGTAATACGTATAGCGACTTTGGTGCAAAGGTGCAAATGAAATTTTATGCGTCTTCTGCGGTGGTTCAACACAATCGAAGAAGAAAGATGCAGATTGTCGCAGACTTACGTGTTAATGAGATAGCTTATTGATAGAAAGTGTGCGAAACACGGTCTGGCTGGAAGTGGGCATATAATCTATGCATAGAAAGCATACGCTGAGTCTTATAGGACTTGTGATTGTGTCCCGAGTTGTGCTGATTGCCGGGACGCTGTGGTGGAATGCGGTAAGTCTGCCGCAGTACGTCTCAATGCATGATGGACGCGAGTATCTTGTCTATTCCACCCGGATAGATGAGTTTGGCTTGGCTAATCTACCGCACGAAACCACACGGCTGTTTCCTGGCTATCCAGTTGCTATCAGCGTTGTAGGACGGATAGTTGGTAAGGCGCTTGCCAGCGTGACTGTATCAGTCCTTGGAGCACTGCTAGCTGTGATGATCTTTCACGCGCTGTTCCGAGATTTCTTGCTGAGCGCCTATTTTGCCGTGTTCACGCCATCGTGGTTACTTTATAGTTCGCTGGCCATGTCGGAGGGGCTATTTCTAGGATGCTCATTGCTGGGGCTATATTTGTTTCACCAGAATCGGGACATTCAGGCCGCGCTGGTGCTCGGTTTTGCAACGGTGGTTCGACCAGTGGGCGTGCTGCTGTTTCTTGCTATAGCCGTAGCGATGTTCATGGAGCGGGATTTCAGAGCATTGGTGCGGTTTGGGATTGCATTTCTTGTGATCCCGCTTGTGTGGGCGTTCATTTCGAAGCTGACATGGGGCACGTTTGGAAAGAATTTCGCCACCTATCTGGAGCGCGACTTTGACATACCATTACGCGCACTTATAGTTGAGACACTGAGGCCGCAGGTCTCGCTGCTCAAGAAGCTGCTAGTCTGGGGACATGTGCTGCTTGGGATTGGGGGATTCATTTTGCTTGTGTGGAGCTGGATGCGCGAGCGAACCACTTTGAAGTTTGTTCTCATCGTCTGGCTGGGGCTGAGCCTGGTGTTTTATTTCATGCTTAGCAGCCAGTGGACATTTGGCTGTCTCGATCGCTTCTTAATTACGTGTCTGCCACCGATTCTTTTGGGGCTTCGACGTATTGTTCCGCGCCATCCAGTGGTTTATGCTATTATTCTCTTCCTTGGCCTTGTGATTGGGCTGTATTGGAATCACAACATGATCCACGCTCTTCAGATGAAGGGTCTGATCTAACAAGGCGCCTATCTTTTATACGTATGGCTGTGCTCTGATTCCTTTCGAGATTTTCTTCCGCTCGGATTTCTCCCATCATTAGATGCTCAGGGAACGCCACCAGGTGAAGAAAACTATACGCTAGCCGCGGCCTGAGTGGGAAAAGAGCGCTTTGAGGCGCTGGAAGCCCTCGGACTCTCTGGGATTGGTATGAGGAGAGGGGCACAAGAGGTCATAAGAGAAAATGGCGACTCCTCTGGAGGGTGGAAGAAGAGCGAGGTGTGCTACTTCGAGGAATTCGCTGAGAGGGAGTTCAGCGGGTTTGTATATTCTGCCGGCCTGAATAGCAGGCAGGATATGTTTATGAGTTGTTTGGGCTAGATATTGGATATACTGGTGAACCCACCCGGGCGATTGTTGGAGGACCTGATGGTAGAGAAGGGGATGGATCGTGTCTACCTCAGGGGACAGAGCCGCGAGACGTTGGCCGAGGCGCTGTTGGACATCGGAAGGAAATGCAGGGCCATCGAGCGGGACGAAATGGAGAATCGGCGAGGTCTCCAGGGAGAGTTGCCTCGCCAGGGAAAATGTCTTTTTTACGAAACTCTTGATCACACGCCCCTTCCACTCATGCCACTTTGTAGGGAATGTCTGGAGAATCTGGGTAGCAGCTTTAGCTGGCGATTCGTGGCCTGAAAGCGCGACATGCATGGTTATTTGAAATGCTTTGAGGCATCGGGAACAGAAGCAAAATTCCGGGATCGCGGTCCCAGGTTGGGTGTAGTCCAGTGTTTCCCAGAAGAGCGGAAAGCGGATGAAATCGAGCGAAAGGCCGTCGGGCTTCACAATGCGTAACAGCTCGCGAAGCTGTCTGAGCCGAAGCTCGCGAAACTCAAGATCGGACGGGCAGACCGGTTTATACCAATCCGTAGGCTTAAAGGGGTTACCAAGCTGATCAACGGGCGCTTGATCGGGATGCGCATCAAAATACTGCGGGTCGTGGAAAATCGGTACAGTGAGAATGGTTCGAATGTTATATTGCTTGAGGGCTTTTACGAGCTGAGGCAGGTAGGGCGGGGTATCGGATTTTTTCAAAAATGACGAAGGATAATGCGGGCCGGTTTCATCGTACCCCGGTGTCATAATAGCGGTCACACCGAGGTCGTTGAGATCCTCCGCCAGCTTCTCGCAGTTGTAGTGATAGTACTGGCTTCCGATTGTTGTGTGGTAAATTTTGATGATGCGTTCCTGCATTGGGATCTATTCCCTTTGAAACATTATTTTTCCGTAGTTCACTTCGCTCGTAAAATGTATTAGAAAAATTACTGTGTGGCTATTCGGCAGAACTATATGGCTTTATATGGCTTGGTGGTGAATCACCCCATTTTTTTAGAAAAGATTGAAGCGTACTGTCAACATGAAAATAGCGCGATGGAGTACATGGCTGTTTTGATCAAGACGTGGAAGGGAATTACCGGGACATGAGGCAGAGACTAGAGCGTCTCGGTGAGCACGGCGATCTGCGTGGGATCAGCGGTTCCCAGCTTGAGTTGAGCGGCGTGCTCGATGTACTTTGGCGCGCGCCCTTCAGCTGCAAGAGATTTGAGGCCGCTGGCCTGGCGTTGATTCTCAATGATCTTCCATCCAATGGCATCCAGGGCAACGGGATCCGTGGCGGCGAGCAGTCCACCGTAGGTCCAGCGATACTGCGGGCGGTCGCTCGGGCCACCGTGGCAGAGGGGGCGGAACGCATCGCAGAGGATCAGACGTGTTTTTTCGCGAATAGGAGGAAGCGCGTTGATTTCCGCAACATAGGGAGAGCATTTGTTGCTGTGAAACTTCCACGGGTTGTTGAATGAGCCATAGTGATTCTTGAGCGCCGCTGTCATACCCGCTGCTCCGTGATCCTTCAGAATGGGCACATTGATCAGAATGGAAATCTGTTCGGACAAAATCTTGCTAAAGGAGAGCTCAGTGCCCGATACCGTAAATGTTTTTTCACTGAAACGCGTGGTGGGCAGCGTGCCATAGCATCGCACACCGCTTGTGCCGGTATTGATCGCGAAGCCGCACTTTTCAAGTTCGTCGTTGCGTCGTTCCCAGATAATGATGTTCTGTTCGGCAACGCCAATGGATTTGAGGCTCTGGATGATTTCATTGACCATAACCGGCGAGGTACAGCAGTTCCGGCCGCCAATGCAGTTGATTTTAATGCCAATAACGTCGTCCTTTGAAGGAGAAAGCAGTTTCGTCCAGGCGTCCTTCGGGTTTTTTGTGTCCGCAAGCCGTATCATTGCACGATCAAGAACAAGGCGGGCCTGATGAGCATCAACGTCCTGGCCTGGAGCAAGGCGCATCTTCGGGTTCCGACTGATTACCACGCGGCTTTGCGCTATTGTTGTTTGATCAGCAGCAAAGAGTGACGAGATGTCCAGTCCCGCTACGCTGAGCAGGCTAAGTCCGCCGATACCTTGAAGGCTGGTTGCGAGAAAAGAACGGCGCGTTAAGCGGTGGTGGTGCTTTGGGCTTTTTTCATGCATACTGGTTCCAATTTATAACGCGAGATTGTGATGGGTTGGTTATGTCAATAACGGTAATCTGATTGGGGTCGTTCGTGCCGACGCCCAGATCGTTTGCAGTCTGGATATGAGCGGCCATGCTGGTAAGGGAGGGCAATGAGTGAGCGGCACGTTCCTGATTGATGAGTTGGAGCAACTGATAATCAATGGCCACGCGGTCGGTGCTCAGGTAGATGGCATTGGGGGTAAAGGCATAGCCAGTCCAGCCCGATGATGGCCCTCCTTGATAAAGGCCGTAGAGCGCATCGCACACCACAATTTTTGTCTTGCTTGACACGAGAGGTACGTTATTGAGCTCTGCAATCGCTGGGTTGCAGTAATTGCTATGGAGCAACCCTGGCAAGTTGATCGCGCCGTAATAATTCTTCATGCTGAACGTTACTCCAGCGCCGCTGTGATTTTTCACAATCGGCACATTGATCAAGTAGTCGCAGAAATTCGACAGAATCTTGCTGAAATGAATAGTATTACCGTCAACCGTTGCAGTTGCGGCGGAGTCGTAGCCCACCCCGAAGTGATTCGTGCCGAAATAGCGCACACCACTTGCAGAGGTATTTATCGTATAACCCGCAGTGGTCAGCTCTCCATCAGTGCGATCCCAGACAATGATATTATTCAGCGGGAAAGGTGAACCATCAACGTCCATAGCCTGCAGCCCGTTAATAATTGCATCAACCACCTGGCTATGGCTTGAGAGCCCGGTGGCGTAGATGCAATTTATCTTTATGCCAATAGTGCTGGACGACGTGATGCCAGGGAAGAGAGCCTTCCAGGCATCGCCAACGCTGGCCTGGCTGGTCAGTTGTTTAATCCCGGCGTCTATCATGGTCTGCACTACGCTGGAATTGATGGTGGTAAACCCGCTTGTGGCAGCGGAGTCGGTGACCCGAACTACCGTGCTGGTGCCAGATTGAGCGAAGGCGGGTGTGGGGCGGTTCACCAGCGCGTGGAGTGCAGGTGTTAATGTGAGTGCGAGTCCGCTGCGGGTAAGTTTCGCAAGGAATTCGCGTCGGCTGCATTTGTCGGTCACGTGAGGATCGCCCTTTATCGTATACTTGTCCGGACCACGTCGCCGTCGCTTATCGTCCCATTGGTTGGATCGTAAAATTTGAGTTCGAGAAGCGAGAAGTCATAGAGAGTTTCCGGGAAATCGAGGCGCTCTTTGATATCGCCGCGGTCGAGGCTGTCGAGATCCGGCCCGACGCTTGCTACAATCCATCTGCTTTTGCTTGAGCCGTACTGAAAATATTGATCCGGGCCCACGGTCCAGAACGGATCCTTCGGGTAGCTTGTGAGATAGGCGATCGGTGTGGTTATGGGCGTAGCGAACCAGAAGGTGAAGTCAATTCCGCCGTTGTCAGGGCCGGCATCGCGTGTGTCCACTGGGTAGCGGTTATGATCAACGTGATAGGCTTCGAGTCCGGTCGCGACGGTGCGGATGTCGGCCTTTACGCGTGCGACTTTTGAGCGAATCTGTGCCTCAAGAAAGTTCGGGATCGCGATTGCTGCCAGAATGGCAATAATTGCGACCACGATCAGGAGCTCAATCAGGGTAAAACCCCTGCTTTGCTGGTGGAGGAATGGCATGTGCGTCAGCTCCTTTATGGATTTGCAAAAATTGGCAACATTTCTGCTTATGAGGAGCAAAGGTTTTGTTAGACCAGAGCACTTTGTGAAATTCTGTGCGATGCATTACAAGGATTTCTATCGGATCCTCCAATAACCCTCTCTAGTTAACTGGTGGAGTATAACAAGGGAAGATTCAGAAGTAAAGAAGAGATATCCCGTCCGGCCCTGTACCAGGGGAATGCAGATATTTATAAGCGGCAAGTGACTTCTGGTTTCGGCGTAAAATGATTTAGAACACATAACAAAAAGAAATATCAAACCACGACGGCACGACGTGCATGCGCCTTAGGCGCATTAAAAATTCAGAATATGAAAATGTAGTGTTAATTCTTCCGTCGTGTACGTTGTGTCGTAGTGGTTAAAATTTCATTTTGATTGCGTCTTTTAGTCATTCTTT
>CAZVVA010000006.1:0-16235 GCA_964630455.1 uncultured Candidatus Sumerlaeota bacterium | reverse complement strand
TTTCCTGCACCCGTGGCTAAGGTGTTGGAAATGTCTTCAAACAGCCAGAGATTATTGCATATTCTCCCGGAGGAGCCGTTGGAGATCGCTCAATATGCGTTTGGTATGCTGGGGGAGTGTGGCCGCCACCTGTGGAGAGCATCCTTCGTGCATTGTTTCATTGTCGCTAATTTCTACGGCGTATATGATCACTTTGCGTGGCATGGCATAGCCAAGTTGGGTTCCAAGCTTGAGAACTGTGGGCAAGGAGATCGTATGGCCAAAGCTTGGGTGGTGATCGGGCGATTTAAAATCTTCAATGGAAAACTGATAGAGGTGGCCCGGTGCGTTCTTGTCCGTTTTGATGGAATCTATGATCACCGCGATGTCGTAGTTGGGCAGAATATCGAGAAAGCGTAATCCCCCTGCTGAAGATTCCTGGAAATCACAATGAGGATTCTGGAGCTGCTCTTTCAGATTCCGGAGGATGTAAATGCCAATCCCATCGTCGCTGATCAAGGTATTGCCGAGCCCGAGAACAAGAGCTTTTGGTTCATGTGCCATTAGCATTGAGTATGTAGTAAGAAGGATCTTTTGGGCATTATGTAAAAGTCGCCTGATTTGCCCGCATATTATAAAACATCCCCGCCTAGCTTAACACATGAGTCCTTTCGTTCGCAATTCTTGCTACAGCTAAGGCGGGGTAAAGTCAATTCGTAGTTGTTCTTACAATGAAATTACCGTTTGAGAACCTGGATCAGCTCGCCGCGGCTGTTGTGAATGTTGACTTCAAGTGGCATCTGACCTGGGAGCGAGTGTGTGGCGCAGCCAATGCAGGGATCGTAGGCGCGAAAAGCCATTTCGATCATGTTCAGCAATCCTTCGCTGACTTGCGTTCCCTTCTTGATCAGTCCCTGGGCGGTCTTTTTAATCGACATGTTAATTGCCGCATAATTATTCACTGTGCCAACGATCAAATTTGCTTTCTTAACAAAGCCCTTCTCATCGGTTACATAGTGATGAAAGAGTGTGCCACGTGGGGCTTCTACTACGCCGACGCCTTCATCCGGCGTGGCGGTCGGGATGGTGCGAATCTCGTCGCTTGTGATTTCCGGATCCTGGACGAGTTCGAGGATGCGCTCCGCAGCATAGAGAAGTTCAATGAGGCGAGCCCAGTGAGTTGCCAGGGTTGCGTGGACAGGTTTGCCTCCGAGGGTACCGTACATCTTTTCAAACGCCTCCTGTGCTTGTGGCGTTGCCATGCCATCGCTGGCGTTAAGGCGAGCCAGCGGAGCGACTCGATATACGCCGCTATCCTTTCCGTCCACGAAGCCCTTCCATCCGACTTTTTTCAAGAATGGGAATTTTAGATAGCTCCAGGGTTCAACGTGCTCGGACAGATGCTGGAGGTAGTCGGCAGCAGCAAACTTGGCAAATTCCTTTCCGTCTGGATCCACAACGCGCAGTTTTCCATCGTAAAAGTTTACCTTATTCTGCTCATCCACAAGGCCCATGTAGTAGGTCTTATGAGTGAAGGTATCGCTGAGGATCAGGTCAACGTATTCTTTGTTCTTCAGTACGACATCGTTGAAGATCTTGAGGGAAAATTGGCCAAACTCCACGGAGCGCTTGCCGATCTTGATGATTTCTTCCTGCTCCTCTTTGTTCAGTCCTTTACTCACCCCGCCAGGGAGTCCACAAATAGGGTGACACTGACGTGCGGCAAGGATTTCAATCACGCGGTTTGACTCTTTGCGTGCCTGGATGACGCGTTTGCCGATCTCCACGCCTACTTTTGCAATGAGGCCCAGGATGTTGCGCTCTGCAACAGGGGCCTGAGGGCCGACCACGAAATCAGGCCCGGCGAGGATGTAGAAGTGTGTTGTATGGTCGCTGACGTAGAAGGCGCTGTAGAGTAATTCGCGTAGTTTCTTGGCGGTTGGAGGTGGATCAACGTGGTAGACAGCGTCGAGGGTCTTGCTGGAGGCGATGTGATGCGCTTCAGGGCAGACGCCACAGATGCGCGGCGTTATATGGGCCAGCTCTTCCACAGGCCGCCCTTCGCAGAATTTCTCAAAGCCACGCAACTCTGGAATCTGGAAATAGGAGTTCGCCACCTCGCCGTCGTCGTTCAGAAATATTTCGATCTTTCCGTGCCCTTCCAGTCGTGTAATAGGATCAATAGAAATCGTCTTCATCGAAGCACTCCTTTATCTTTGCTTGTTATCAATGGCGTTGCGATTGCAACCTTTCGATTCATCGGCGCGCCGCGGCAGTGTTGCGCTGTTTAGCCTCCTCCGGTGCTTTTTGTTCTGCCATTCTTGTCCGTTTCATCAGCGAATGAGCCAGACTGAAGCGATAGAATGTTCCAATCGGATCCACGACCTGCTTGATAATCTTGTCAATCTCCTCTGGCTCTTTAGCGTCAATCACAGAGGCAATAGCGCTAAGAAACTTAGCGCCTTGATCCATGACACCCTCGGGTGGGCCGTAGCAGCCGCGACATGGCATATTGGCCCTTATGCATCGAGCATCGCATCCACCTCTGGTGGCCGGGCCAGCGCAGATAATGCCCTGTTCCAGAAGACATTTCTTTGGTTCGGGAATCAGTTCGAATGGACGGTAGAATTTAGTAATTTTCTTTTCTTCTTTATCACGCTCACACTCGTCGCACACAGTTTTTTGAGTTGCACCAAGCACTGCGCCTTTAGGCGGCAAGGGCTTACCCTGAATGATGTGCTCCAGGACAGCCCAGGTTTGCTCTGGTACCGGCGAACAGCCGGGAACGAAGTAATCAACGTCCACGGTCTGTGCAAGGGTCTTGACTGTATCATAAAATTCGGGCAGGGTGAGCGTGCCTTCGTCTACTTTCACAGTAGTCTTGGGCTGGACATTGTTTGGGTTGTCGGTTGATGCTGTATATTTGTACACGCAGTCAAAGACCTCTTTCTTATTGGTCATATTTGCCAGAGCAGGGATTCCGCCCAAGTGGCTGCATGCGCCATAGGCCACAAGGATTTTCGATTTGCTTCGCAAAAGGTGCGCCATGTGTTCGTTTTCTGAGGTGCGCACTGCGCCATTAAAGAGACAGACGTCAATATGCTTATCGGGAAACGCCTCAACATCCTTGTATTTTGTATCAATGGCCACGGGCCAGAAAAGGATGTCTACTGCGGCTGCCACATCGAGGATTTTTTCATAGAGTTCCAGAATCGCCATATCGCAGCCGCCGCAGCTGGCGGCCCAGTAGAGGGCGAGTTTTAACTTACTCATAGGCTCTTTTCTCCCTGAATCAGGATATGTATGTTACGACTTTTATGCATAACTCGCTTCAGGCTATGGTGCCTTGGAAGCGGTTTCGGCTGTTGCAGGCTCAACAGGTGTCTTTTGCCTATGGAACGGGCCAAGGGCGCGGACCTGAGCAGTCATGTCATTGACCACCTGGGCAAAGCGATCACCTTCAGACGCGGAAATCCACTCAAGGCGGACGCGGTCTTCTTCCACCCCGAAGTCGCTTAGCATTTTCTTCAGGAGATGATACCGACGGAGGGCATTGTAGTTGCCTTCCTGATAATGACAATCGCCAGGATGGCAACCCGCGATCAGGACACCGTCTGCACCGGACTCCAGGGCCTTCAGGACAAACGTTGGATCAACCCGACCACTACACATTACGCGGATCACACGGATGTTCGGGGCGTACTTCGTCCGGGCAGTACCGGCCAGGTCTGCGCCTGTATAGGAACACCAGTTGCAGAGAAATCCCACAATTTTTGGCTCAAATGTCATCGCAGCACTCCTTCGGTCTCTGAGAGGAGATTTGCACCGGCAAGGTGCTTATATTAAACAGCGCCATGCGGTCACGCAGCCGCACAGGCGCCTCATCACTTTAATTAGATGTCATCAATAACTTTGATCTCTTTATCCTCTTCTGCTTGCTATCTACGCTCCTGCAACGCCTGATATTTTTCAAACAGCGGTTTTGCGGGCACAATGTTAGTGCGAAGTCCGAGACTCTCATTGGGCACACCAAGGGCCAGCCCAATAAGCTGGGTGAAGAATAAAATGGGTAGCTGGAAATTGAGATTATATTGCTGGCTTATTCGGTCCTGATAGGCATCGAGGTTAAGCTGGCACAGCGGACAGGCCGTAACGATACACTCTGCCCCGTATTGCTGGGCACAGATCAAGAGATCCTTTACCAGGCGCAGGGCAACGTCTTGGGCTGAGGCGATTAGGGATGCGCCGCAACACTTAGTCTTCATGGGAAAATAGATCGGTTCTGCTCCAAGCTCGGCGAGCAAGCTATCCATGGTGGTGGGCATTTCCGGGTCGTCGAATTCCTGACGAGGTCGAACAATCTGGCACCCGTAATAGCATGCCACCTTGAGACCGTGCAAATCGCGCTTGGCTTTGGCCTGGATGGCCTCTGCTCCGATCTCATTCGTAAGCACAGAGAGCAGATGATGCACCTCTACGGTGCCATTATACGAGAGATTCGCTTCGTCAAGTGCTTCATTTACCTGCTCTTTTAACTTTGGGAATTCCGCGAGGTAGGAATTCGTCTTGTTGAGCGTAACAAAACAGGCGGGACAGGGCGTAACAAGAGGCCGACCATGCGACTCGGCCAAAGCCAGGTTTCGCGCTGCAAGGACAAGAGAGGGAAGCTCTTCCACCGACATGTAGGCCGTAGCGCCGCAGCAGTTCCAATCTTCCAGTTCAATCAACCGAATGCCAAGCCGCTCGGCCACCGCCCGTGTTGACTGCTCATACCCTTTTGAGCTTGCCTCAATAGAGCACCCGGGATAGTAAGTATATACGTGCTCTTCCATTAGGAGCCTCCTAGAGATTTCGCCTTACGAATGATTTTTTGCAATTGTGAGACGTTCCGGATTTTGGTCGGCAGCAAGCGAAGGCGACCATGAGTAAGGAGTTTTAATGCGATCGGCATATTATTGAGCAGGCTAAGCGGTTTGGTTTTGAGAAAATACCGCCGCATGAGCTCCATCTCGTGGTTACGTCCATATCTATTTACCACATTGGCAAACGCCTTGGAGAACTCTTGTGCATCACTGCCTTTGGGGAACTTACCCTCTTTTATAGCGAGACGTTTGAGTGCATACATAATGTCGGTAATCTTAATATCCTGAGGGCACCGAACGTAGCAAGAATAGCAGGACGTACAGAGCCAGCTCGTGTTTGCAGTGAGCACTTCATCACGCATTCCGGCGCGAATCATCGCAAAAATCTTACGAGGCGTATAATCCATCAGGTTGCTGGTAGGGCAGGAACCACTGCATGTGCCGCATTGGATGCAATCTCTGATTTTTTCGCCACCTGGGATGCTGTAAATTTCCTCAATGAAATCAAGGTGCATACTTTCTTCAAGAACGACGTCACTTTTCATGGCTTATGATCCTTAATATGTAGTCTGGGACAGTTTGTGATCATTAGTATGTAGTGCAGAATACAAATTCCAGACATTATAGACATTAATACACTTATCACCCAATAGGAGAACGATGAAACGTGCCGGTTTTTGGGCGCACGGCAACTCGTCCTACGTGATTTGTTTCACATAAACCGTGAAAATAAAAAGGCTCTCACTTGCCTGGTCCAATGCTTGCCTTTCAATCCAGTTTTAAACGTTAAGTACACGCTTTAAACTTGTCAAGAGAAAATTCTGTTCCTTTTTCGGTCGAGTTTGGGCCACTAAAAGGCATTGTGGACTGCGTACAGTGGTGAACCAGGATTGGCTTCATTGCAATCGGGGCTTACGGTTGCAATGGAAAGAGAAGTCTGTGGATGAGAAGAAAGAGTGATGGCTGAACCTGGCACAATATTCGGCGTGTGCGCCGTAGGGAACTACTCGCCATCAAAATTGATGACCTGGATTGCGTGTCCTTTTGTTCCCTGCATGTCAACTTGAGCATCCTGAGCTATGGTGTTTTTGCTCACGACGCCAAAGGCAAACTGAAGCGACTCTGCACTGAGGTTGTTCGCTTCGCCAATCTGGACACGGATTGTAGAGACTTTCTGTATGTTGTGCTGCTTTGCTTCATCAATGACCAGCTTGAGAATTTTTTCTGCAATGCCAAATTCGTGCATTCCGGACGCCCCAATCTGAAAAGTAATGGCCGCTGACTTACGCCACAGAGCGTTGACTGAGCGCGGCGTGAAATTGTATTGATTTTCAGATCTTCGTGTTTTATAAGCTTGTTAACTTACTTAGCCTAGCCATGCTTTTACAGTCAAAGGAATTCTTCGTTACTGATACGCACGGGGATTTGGCAAAGATGAAGGAGACGATGAAGCCAAAAATCGCATTATATCCGGGTACGTTTGACGGGTTGACCTATGGTCATCTTGATTTGATAAATCGCGGCTCCAAATTGTTTGACAAGCTAATCGTGGCAGTTGCCCACAATGAATTTAAAAAGCCGTGGTTTACGGTAAAAGAACGCGTAGAGATGCTCAAGAAAGTCACCGAGGATTTGCCGAATGCCACGGTTGTGGACTTTAAAGGCCTGACAGTTAAATTTGCGGTAAAGGTTGGGGCACAGTTTATTATTAGAGGCCTGCGGGCGATCTCGGATTTCGAATTCGAATTGCAAATGGCCCTAATGAATCGGAAGATTGACGACCGGATTGAAACGATCTTTCTGGCACCGGCCACGGAGTTTTCATTCTTGAGCTCCCATTCAGTAAAAGTGGTTCTTAGACACAACGGCGATATCAGCGACTTTGTGCCGGCAATTGTAGAAAAATACTTTCGGCAGAAACTCAAGCAGAAGGCTGCAACATAAGTGTTGCGTCTCCAGGCATCTCAGTTGCGGCAGGGTAGAGAAGGATGTTTCTTTTCGGTTGGTGTGTTATGGTGAGGGAGAGCATCAGCGCCAAAATACTGTCTGTGTATAAACCGGTTTTTAGGTCATGGTGGTTTAAAAGGATGGTGAATTAGGTTATGGCAGGAAAGATCCGCATAACAACAATTCAGAAGATGAAGCAGGATGGGCAGAAAATTGCTATGTTAACGGCATATGATTATCCGATGGCGCACATCCTGGATATGGCAGGCATTGAGATAATACTCGTTGGCGACTCGGTAGGGTCTGTTGCCCTCGGCTATGGTAATACGGTTCCCGTGACGATGGCCGACATGGTTCATCATTGCCAGGCAGTCCGGCGGGGCGTGACTAATAGTCTGGTGGTTGGTGACATGCCGTTTATGAGCTACAAGATCAGCCAGAAGCAGGCACTGACCAATGCCACTCGCCTTGTGCAACGCGGCGGCGTGGAGGCGGTAAAAATGGAAGGAGGTGGGGAAATTGTCCCCATCATCCAGACCGTGGTACAGGCGGGCATTCCCGTGATGGGTCACGTCGGTCTGACGCCTCAATCTATTCATCAGCTTGGTGGCTACCGGATCCAGGGGAGAGATGATGAGGCAGCTACGAAGCTCCTGGACGACGCGCAGCGGCTTGAGGCAGCTGGCGTGTTTGCTTTGGTCATCGAGGCGGTGCCTGAGGAGGTGGGCAAAACCATTACGGGAGCGCTTCGGATTCCGACTATTGGCATTGGAGCTGGCCGAGGCTGCGACGGCCAGGTTCTTGTGCTCGGAGATTTCTTGGGATTGACTTTCGGAAGAGTACCTCGGTTTGCAAAGAAGTACGCGGATCTTCAGCAGATCATTGGGAACGCCGTTGAGCAATACATTCGTGAAGTGCGCGAAGGCCACTTCCCTGATGAAACGCACCACTACTGAGGCGGACATTTCGCGCCTGGGAGGCAGTCTAGCTGGAACGAGACGTTGTGAACCTGAGGAATGATGCTTGGCAGGAGAAAGGCACAGGAGCCGGTGGGCGGACTTTGAGCCGGTACGCATATCAGATCCGGATATGTCTTCGACAGACGGAGGATGTTCTTCGGAGCGAGAGCGACAGTTTTTTCTCAGGGACAAGAAAAGACAATTGGCCGGGCTAGCAAGCACTCCGGCCATTTCGCTATTAACCGAGTGGGTGTAGCATGAGAGAACGTGAAGTTGCGGCGCGGTTTGGGTGGCAGATTCGCCGGGCACTGACCGAGGATATCGGTAAAGGGGATGTCACCAGCCTGAGGCTGGTGAAGGCCAATCAGGAAGGGTGTGCGCACATTGTTGCCAAGGCTGATGGAGTGCTTTGCGGGATGCCGGTGGTACAGTGTGTATTCCATTGTCTTGACCCACGGCTCCGCATCGAATGCCTCAGGCGTGATGGTGAGCAGGTGCGACGGGGGGAAGTTGTGGCCAGGCTTAGGGGACGTGTGCGCTCCATATTGTCGGGGGAGCGGGTGGCGCTAAACTTTCTCCAGCACCTTTCAGGGATTGCGACACAAACGGCCCGATTCGTTGCAGCCGTGCGCGGATCAAATGCGAAGATTTACGATACGCGGAAGACCACGCCGCTCTGGCGAGGACTAGAGAAATATGCTGTTCGGACTGGGGGTGGCCATAATCATCGCATGGGCCTCTTCGACATGATTCTCATTAAGGACAATCACATTGATGCAGTGGGGGGAATCGGGCCAGCAGTTGCGCGTGCGCGTGCTCGCAAGAAACGCCGTCTGCGTATTGGTGTGGAGGCGCGGACGCTTGAGGAGGTACGCGAGGCCGTCGCGAGTCATGCGGATCTGATCTTGCTCGACAATATGCCCATACACCAGATCAGGCAGGCGCTCAGGATCGGAAAGGGCCAGACCGAGATCGAAGTTAGTGGCGGAATTAACATTGCGCGAGCAAAGAAAATGGCAAGCCTGGACGTGTCACGTCTCTCAATTGGCTCGCTAACTCATTCGGCACCGGCTCTGGATTTCTCGCTTGAATATATAAAGGCTTGACGCGTTTAGAATATTATACTTATATGACCTGTTGTTGGTTTTGAGTTATGGATATTGCCTAAGATTTTTCATTGGAATAGTGCGTATCATACGTTTCTTCCTACCGCATGATATAGGTTTTCCGGTGCTACTATGAGTGTATATCCCGAGACCACGCTCAAATCTGTTCTGAATAAGCTCAACATCATGAAGATGTTAGAGCTGATTAGTTATCGAACGGATACCGTGCAGGAATCGGAGGATACAATCAGGTGTTATTGCCCGATTCACAAAGAAGTGGTTTTTCGTACGCTGATCATTAACACGAGCGATAAAGGCTTCCGATGTTCGTACAGCTTGTGCGCGGGTCATAAGGGCGGAGACCTGATTTTGCTCTACGCGCTCGCAACTGAGAAGGATTACGACGAGTGTGTAGATTTCCTGGTGGACCACTTTGGCTTAGATGTAGAATTGCCCACCTCGAAGGAATTCGTCGAGAAGACCGTAGAGATAGCTGAGAATTATCTGGAGCTTGGTGCTCTTGACGAAGCGGAGCACGGATTCAAGAAAGTTATTTCTATTGATTCCACAAACCTTACCGCGCAGAAAGGGCTGCTGGAAGTATATACATTGCTCAACAACGAGCCAAAGAGACTCAAAGCTCTGCGGGATCTGGTCAAGCTCTATGCTGAGCACAAGGAGTACAAGGAGGTTATTGAATTTGGCCGGAAAGTGCTCGAGAAGGAACCGGAGGATGTACAGATCCAAGAGCAGTTGATTGATGGCTATCTGGGATTGGGTGACCATGCGACGGCTGTTAACGAATGTATGATGCTGGCAGACACGT
Source organism: uncultured Candidatus Sumerlaeota bacterium (assembly GCA_964630455.1). Lineage (GTDB taxonomy): Bacteria > Sumerlaeota > Sumerlaeia > MWCT01 > JAUWMI01 > JAUWMI01. The sequence continues at coordinate 6,556 of CAZVVA010000006.1, read as the reverse complement.
ACGAGAGTAAGGGAAAGTTCGCTGAAGCGCTGTCGCTATACCGCAAGATTGACCAGTCAGGTCTGGATGTAGTGGACGTTTATCCGCATATCATTCAAGTTCTTGTGGCGGCGAGTAGAACTGACGATGCAGTCAAAGAGACCGTACAGCGTGCAGAGCGCTTGGTGAGAGAGGGCTCCTATGAGCAGGCCCTGGAATATTACAAATACGTGCTTGAGATAGATGATACGCGCAACGACATCCGCCGCCAGTATGTGAAAGTGTCGCTGGCCCTGGGGTTAAATGAAAAGTATATTGTGGCGTGCCTCGCAATGGTTGATGAGATGTTAAAGCAGGAGACGTTTAGCGATGCGGTGCCGACCTTGAATGACATGATCACTGAGGCACCGAATAATCTTTCGATCCTCAACAAGCTGAGCGAGGTGTATGAATCTCAGGGTAAAGAGGAGGAGCGCCGGCAGATACAGCTCAAAATGACTGATATTTGTCAGGATCAAGGTCGCACGCGGGAGGCTGTGGATCTGCTCGAGCAGCTGTTGACCAGTAACTCTGAGGATACTGATGTCCTGGGGCGCATGGCAGCTATCCAGAGGGCGCAAGGGGAGAAGCAATCCTCGAGCAAAACCTACCGGAAGATGGCAGAGATTTTCAAGACGCAGAACCGGTATGAGGAGGCGGTACAGATTTATCAATCGCTCGTCGAGATTGAGCCAAAGGATCTGGAGAGCCGGCGCGAACAGATTCAATTATACCTGGCAGCAGGAAACGCAGAGCATGCAGTGGCAAAAGTGCAGGAGCTCATTGACCATCTCTGTAGCAAGAAGCAGTACGAGTCGGCCATTGAGGAGATTGCGCGATTGATCGAGACCCTGCCGGACGTTGGGGAGTTGCACGTGAAGCAAGCAGAACTCTTCGAGAAGGTCAGGCGTGTAGACGAGGCGCGAGCGGGATATTTTCGGGCACATGATCTTTTCAAACAGCAGGGCCAGTTGGAGAAGGCGGCAGTGCAGCTCGAGCGGATTCTGGCAAGTGATGAGACGAGCATCCGTGCTCTTCAGGCGCAGGCTGAGCTACAGGCGCAAATGGGCGATGGTGTAAAAGCGGTGGGTACTCTGGGCGAGCTTGCCACGTCGCTGATTGACAAGAATGATTTTGAAGAGGCGCGCGGCGTGGTGCAGAAAATTCTGGAAATCAAGCCCGACGATCTGGCAAACCTCGACCGTCTGGTTGAGGTGAACCAACGCCTGAAGGACGACCAGGGGCTGATTTCTGCTTATACACAGCAGATCGAGGTTTTTCTCCAGCGCGAAGCATTCAGTAAGGTCGTCGAAATCTGTCAGAAAATTCTCGCCATTGACTCCTCAAATACAATGGCACGGCTGAGTCTGATTCGGGTGTACGAGCTTACGAATAAGCCAGAGATGGCACTTGAGCAATACTGCCAGCTGGCCGAGATTTACCGAAAGTGCCAGGACCGTGAGAAGGAGCGAGAGGTTTGCGAAAAAATTCTCACTCTCAAGAGTGACGATGCTGAGGTGCGCCGGCATTACTGCGACCTTTTGCTTGAGACCGGTCAAATGCAGGAAGCCTGTGCGCAGCTGGAGGCAATTGTAGAGCAATACTGTGCGCAGGACGATTTCCAGCAGGCTGTTGATCTGTTGCAGCAGTATTTGGAGCGCAGCCCTGAGTGGGCCGAAGCACTGGTGGAATTAATTGGGGTGTGCCGGCGGGCCGAGAAGCCAGACGAACAGCGCGACGCAACGCTGCGACTGATCAAAGTGCACGAGCAGCGGGGCGAGCTGGCCAACATTGTGAATCTCTATCATGAGCTGCTGGTTCTTGAACCCCAGAATTTCACGTTTCATAATAATCTTATCCATGCCCTGCTAGAAGCTGGTAAGACTGACGAAGCGAAGGGGGAGTACGTGACTCTTGCGCAGCTCTATTGCGAGGCAGAACGCTACGATGACGCTGAAGCTATTTATCGTGAGATGCTTGAGCAAGATGCCGACAACGAGACTGTGCATCGTGGTCTTATTACATTGTATCGCAAGCAGGACAATATGCAGCGGGCCATAGAGCAGATTTACCGATTGAGCAGTGTCAAACAGGAGCAAGGGGCAATTGACGAAGCGATCAGCGTGTTGCGGGAGATTATTGAGATTGATCCTCAGAATGTTGATGTGCGGCACAAAATCATCGATCTCGACAAAGAGGCAAAGCAGGTAGACGATGCGCTTAAGGAATTTGCAGTGCTCTACGACATGCACATGCAGAACAAGGAGCTGGAGGCTGCCGTTGCAGTACAGAAGGAGGCGGTCAGTCTCAAGCCTGACGAGCCCACGTTGCGGCGGGTGCTGACTGATACGTACCTGAAGCAGGACAATGTTGATGAAGCGGTGGAAGAGCTCTTTGCGCTGGTTGATCTCTATAATGAAAAGGAAGAGTATGACGAGGCCATGAAGATTCTGGGCGAAATTCTCGAGCTTGATCCGCAGAATCTGCGTGCGAAACGTAGGCGAGCAGAGGGGTATGCCCGGTTAGGAAAGGACAAAAAGGCACTGGAGGAATTCCTGCGGCTTGCCATCGTGTTTGATAACATGCCGGTGACAGACGGCAAGCAACGAGACAAAATAGCTGAGGAGCTCCAGAAATTCCGTGAACTTCCTGTTGTTAAAGAATATTCCTTCGATCAGTTCGTGGTGGGAGATAGAAATAATTTTGCATTTGCAACAGCGATGGCCGTGGCAAAATCTCCGGCCAGAAGCTATAATCCGTTATTCTTCCATAGCGATGTGGGCCTGGGCAAAACGCATTTGCTGCATGCTATTGCCAACTACGTGATGATGCACAATCAGGATCTCAAAGTCCTTTATACGAACTCTGAAGAATTTACCAGTGGATTGATTGATGCGATTCAGAACAACACGGTCATTGCATTTCGGAACCGTTATAAGAACACCGATGTGCTGCTGCTCGACGATGTGCAGTTTTTAGCTGGAAAGGAACGCGCCCAGGAAGAGTTCTTCCATATCTTTAACACTCTATTTCAGGGCAAAAAGCAGATTGTGCTGACCAGCGATCGCCCGCCAAAAGATATTGCCCACCTGGAGAAACGGCTGCGCTCGCGCTTTGGGGGTGGCGTCATCGTTGACATTCAGCCCCCAGATTTTGAGACCCGCACTGCAATTTTGCACAAGGATTCTCAGGCCTATCCTGGAATTGATATTGCCGATGATGTGTTCAATTTGATTGCTGAACGCATCCAGAGTAATGTTCGGGATCTCAAAGCGGCGCTCAATCAGGTGATTGCCGTCCACCAGACCACTCAAGAGCAAATTACACTTAATATGGCAAAACGCGTTCTAGAGAGCATCCTGGAAAAAGTATAGCTGTCTGGATTTACCTCGCAGGCCTGGTAGCTTCCACCCGGGGTTTCACTGAAGCAACTGGGTGGGATGTGTTGATAAGCACTGGCACGACGTGTAAGATACAGGGTAGGGTTAAGCAATGGAGGAGTACTATCGCGGGGTGCAGCGGGCGCTCGAGCAGCCAGAGATGGATTTCGTTGAGCTGCTCTTATGGGGCTTTGGTATCTTTATTGCCATTCTGTTCATTATTTTTATCGGAAAATTCATCAAGACAATTATCACGCAGCGTATTCAACAGATACGGTATTATGGGATGGATTTTGGAGGGCTCAAGCGAATGCTTGACACTGGCTTGCTGAGCGAAGAGGAATATCAGCAGATTCGGAAGAAAGTTGCAGAACGATTGGCGGAAGAGATGGCACAGGAGAAGGGGCCCGCAGCGCCAGGTCTTTCCGTGCCTGCGCAAAAACCCGCTTCGACGCCTAAGGCTGGCTGGCCCCCGGAAACTCCTCTGCCGCGCGGTGGTAAACCCGGCAACGAGAAGACCACTGTACCCTCGCTGCCTGCGGGTCGCGGTCCTTCCAAGGGCAAGAAGGCGCTGGACCTCGAAGGGATGTTCAAAGCCGGTCTTGTCACAGCGGAAGAATACGAAAAACTGGCGCAGTTTTTTCGCGATAAGGAGAAGTAGTGAGATGATGCGAGGCAGCGCACACGCTTCCGTTGTTTTTCGTATCATTGGCCCCCAAGGATTCTGATCGTTGTTTTGGAAGGAAGTCAGGTTCAAATTACACGAGAGATAGATATTGAGTCAGTGTATGGCTACGATTCTGACGTACCACCATATCGGCGATGTCCCTGCCGATTATCCTGGACGCAACCTTTGTGTATCGCCTGCTCATTTCGATGCCCAAATGGGATTTTTGCACCGTAAGGGATGGTCGGTAGTTTCGCTGGATATGGTGCGCAGAGAGTTGCTGGGTGAGATTCGTCTACCTGCGCATGCAGTGGCGATTACCTTTGATGACGGTACGCGCAGCGTGCTGATGCATGCGATTCCGATTCTTAAGCGTTACGGCTTTAGCGCTACGGTGTTTGTAGTGACGAATCAAGTGCAGGCACAGGCAGAAGGTACAGCGCCACGCGACCAGTTCGCCTCGCTCACCAGAGATGAACTGGTGACGCTTGCCCGTGAGGGCCTTACCATTGGATCGCACTCGCAAACTCACCGGCGGCTGACGGAGCTGTCGGCAGACGAGTGTGAACAGGAAGTGGCAGGCTCGAAGCGAAGCCTCGAATGCATATTAGGCGAGCCTGTGCACTGGTTCTCGTATCCCTACGGAAACTTTAATTTTCAAGTTATTGAGAGCGTGCGGAGGGCTGGCTATCATGGGGCGGCCTCAGTGATTCGTGACAATCGCAACAGCGCGAAGCATCTCTTCTGCCTCCAGCGCGTAATGGTAATGCAGGATACTACGCTGACCCGCTTCCGCTATTACTTCAGCCAGCTTTATCACTATATTCACAAGCGCAAGAATCAACGTCGGTGGAAGCCTTACGTATGAGAATATTGCACACGAATTTTCACCGGGGATGGGGAGGGCAATCGAATCGAATTTTGCTCGTGTGCGGAGGATTACGCCAGCGGGGACACGAAGTAACGATTGCGGCGCCGGCAGTGTCACCTCTTGTACAGAAAGCGGCGCAGCTCGGAATTGACGTGGTGGGTGATGTCGCATTCCGGCGAGGATTCCGTCCGCTATCGTTTTTCCACGACGTGTATGTGCTGCGGCGTTGTCATCTCACCGCGCCATTCGACATCATTCATCTCCACGGGTCGCAGGATTCCTGGGCCTGTGCATTTGCGTTCCGGGAAATGAGGGATGGCATTTCAATTGTACGCACGAAGCATAACATATTTCCGATTCGCAACCATGCCATGAATAGGTGGCTCTATAGAAAGTTCATCAACCACATGGTCTGCATTTCGAGCGAGATTTATCGCTACTGTACTGGTAACTCGTATTTATCTCCAGAGCGTTTATCAATAATTCATAGTGCAGTGAAACAGGATATGTTGGAGACTGATCAGGAGACAAAGGACTTACGCGAGGAGTGGCATATTGACCGGAAGTTCTGTGTCGGTACGATTGGTCGGCTGCGAGAAGAAAAAGGCCACCGTTATTTGCTGCAAGCGATACCGAAGATTGTTGCAAGTCAGCAGGACATTGTGTTTGTGATCGTTGGCGATGGTTCCTTGCGAGGAGAACTGCAGGCGCTTGCCCAGCAGCTGGGCATCGCACAGTACGTCCTATTTGCAGGGTTCCGGGACGACATCCCGCGGGTATTAAAAACGTGCGACCTGTTTGTCCTACCATCAGTTTCAGAGGGTCTGGGAACGGTCCTGCTGGAAGCTGCTGCTGCCGAGATACCTATTATCGCAACCCGTGTAGGGGGAATTCCGGATATTATTCAGAATGGCAAACATGGGTTGCTTGTCCAGCCACGGTCTCCAGACGAGTTAGCTCAGCATATCCTTGATCTGTGCCATGATCGTACACGAGGCGCGGAGCTTGCGCGATGTGCCCGGGAGTTTGTGCTTGAGAATTTCAGTGAAACGCTGCTGGTGGATAAAACGCTAGCCCTATATGAGCGGCTTGTGTTTGAGCGCACTCAGCCGAGTCGCAAGAAGGAATCATGACAGCGGCGATAGCCGAGGCCGGATTCTTTAGTCCTGATTATCAACCGCATGAAAGCATGAAGATTGGAGCAGTGCCGAGGAACAGTGGAAACATAGGGCTATTAAACTTTTCTATTTACAAGTACCAACCGACTCATATAGGGTAAGACCTTGAAAAATACGGGGGATGGTGATTTTTAAAAAATAAGGAGAGCGGCGGATAATGTTCAACTTCCTGTACAATCTCTTCTCGATGGATATTGGGATTGATCTTGGTACTGCGACTCTTCCAAGACTGTTGATCTCCTTTAGACATCTTTAAAGTTCATATTATTGAAATGTGTTGGAGAGTACCAGATATTACTAATTTTGGTTAAAATTGATGAACCACAATATCTGGTATAGCAAGCATATCAAGAAAGCCCCTTAAACTTACAATTGATATTGTTGAGAAGCTCAGGACTTTGGGATGTTGAGCTTAGGATAATAATTATTGAAATTTAATACT
>CAZVVA010000005.1:0-40848 GCA_964630455.1 uncultured Candidatus Sumerlaeota bacterium | reverse complement strand
AATTAGCGAAGGGATACGACGTTGCAAGTGGCTGGCGCAAGGATCGCAAGGATCGGGCGCTTACGCGTGTGCTGCCTTCAAGGATCGCCAACAAGATCATTTCAGTGATTAGTGGGGTTCATCTGCACGACTATGGGTGCACGCTGAAGGCATATCGGCGGGATGCAATCAAGGACGTTCGGCTGTATGGCGAAATGCACCGATTCATTCCTATTTTTGCTGCCTGGCAAGGAGCAAGGGTGGCTGAAGTGGTGGTACATCATAACCCGCGCAAGTTTGGCCGCTCAAAGTATGGCTTCTGGCGAGTTCCTAAAGTGATTCTCGATTTGATTGTGGTTAAATTCCTGAGCGATTACGCCCATAGGCCAATCCATGTCTTTGGAGGCTTGGGCCTCTTATGCTTCGCAGGAGGGTTTTTGTCGGGACTCTACGCAGTGTACCTGAAGTGTTTTCGCGGCACCTCGTTCATTGAAACCCCACTCCCACTGCTGACAGTACTGCTTTTTGTGCTCGGTTTTAGCTCGATCCTTATGGGTTTGATAGCTGAGCTTTCCATACGGCTGTATTATGAATCACAAGACAAACCGACATATTTAGTTCGAGAGAAGCACAATCTAGAAGAGAAAACCAGTGACCAGCCAGCAGGGCCGCGGTGATGATGCCCACTGCCGGGTAATTGGCAGAAGGGCAAAGTCACTGCGCCATTCGGCCTGGCGAGAATGGTATAGCGAAGTTTATGTGTGGCATTTGCGGATATTTGCATCTTAATCGGGGAGCAATTCCACCGCCTGAAGTTCTCGAGCGAATGTGCCTGGCAATCAGGCATCGCGGGCCTGATGACCAGGGGGTTTTTTTTGATAGTTATGTGGCGCTCGGACAGCGCCGCCTTAGCATTATTGATCTCGCCGGCGGACACCAGCCGCTCTTTAACGAAGATGACAGCATTGCCATCGTCTTTAATGGCGAGATCTACAATTTCCCCGACATTAAAGCCCGCCTGGAGAAAACCGGACGCCACGTCTTCAAGACTCACTCGGATACCGAGGTCATCGTTCATCTGTACGAAGAGGAAGATGTAGATTGCCTCAAGTCGCTCAATGGTATGTTTGCATTTGCTATCTGGGACAAGAAGCAGGAGCGGCTGTTCTGCGCACGCGACCGCATGGGCAAAAAGCCACTCTATTATACCGTGATGAATAATCATATGGTGTTTGCGTCTGAACTCAAGGCTCTGATCCTGCATCCCGAAGTCCGCAGATCACTCTCGCTCGAGAGTCTCAGCAAGTATCTTGCTTTTGAATACGTTCCAGCCCCGGCAACGATTTTCGAAGGGATTTTTAAGCTGGAACCCGGCCACTATTTTGTCGTTGATATGAAGCAGCCATGGGCGATCCGGCGAGAAATCATCCCACGGCAGTACTGGGACATAGAATTTAAACCTGTGCAGCGGCCTATCCAGGAGATTACGGAAGAATTCCTTCGGCGATTTAAGGAAGCAGTGCAGCTGCGCCTGATTAGTGACGTGCCGCTCGGCGTTTTTCTCAGTGGCGGTATTGATTCCAGCTCCGTGGTCGCTATGATGGCGGAGCTCATGCCGTCAAAGGACATTAAGACCTTTGCCATTGGTTTTAGTGAGAAATCATTTGATGAATCTGCATATGCCCGGCGGATAGCTAATCTCTTTCAAACAGACCACTATGAAGAAGTGCTGAAGCCGGAAACGCTGCTCGACATCCTGCCCGAAGTTTGCGATAATCTGGATGAACCGTTTGGCGATCCTTCCGTCATTCCCACGTTTCTCCTGTCGCGGTTTACGCGCAAACACGTAACTGTGGCGCTGGGCGGCGATGGGGGAGATGAGCTTTTTGCAGGCTACGATCCTTTTCTCGCCCATTATCCGGCAAAGTACCTGGAGAAGCTGCCTATGTTTATGATCAAGGGGCTGCGCAGTGTGGCACGGATGCTCCCGGTATCGTCCCGGAACATTAGTCTCGACTTCATTGTCAAACAGTTTCTCTCTGAAATGGACTATCATTACGGGCAGCGCCATTTTGCCTGGCTCGGTTCGTTTCCGCCGGACCGCCAGCGTCCACTTCTCACCCCGGATGCATACGTGGCTACTAATTCGCATAATCCGTTTTGTGTTATTGACAACTATCTGCGCCAGATTCCCATTAAGCATGAGCTCGATGGAATCATCTATCTTTACTGCAAACTCTATCTGCAGGACGACATTCTGGTGAAAGTTGATCGGACCAGCATGGCCAATTCACTCGAAGTGCGTGCGCCGTTCCTCGATGTGAACGTTGTGGAATTTGTTAATACTATTCCGCACGACCTGAAGCTCCGTGGGTTTACAACGAAATACATATTAAAACGGGCGATGCAGTCGAAGCTTCCCCGTGACATTATCCATCGGCGAAAAAAGGGATTTGGTGTTCCTATTGCTGAGTGGTTTAAGCATGATTTGAAACCTGTGTTGCTCGACTTGTTTCAGGAGTCAAAGCTCAAGCAGCAGGGATTGTTTCAACCGGCATACGTCCGTGGTCTGATGGATGAGCACTTTGCTGGCCGTAAGGACAATCGCAAACAGCTGTGGACGCTGTTTATGTTCGCAAAATGGTATGAGAAGTACTGTTCGTGAGCCGAGATATCGGGCAATTCCGTGTAAAGGAGCCGGGCGATTCATCGGAATATCGGATATCAGAGCCAATCTCGCAGCCTTAGCCTGCTATGCAAGACGCTTGTCTTACTCCTCATTGTTAGCTCCCCTCTTACCGGGTTTGGTGCGAAATCGCATACAGAAGTAATCGCCGAGTCGCCGCATACCTACTGGATTCATATGGACGGGACAATGGACGGCATTAATACCCGGGGGCCAATAGGATATGGAGCATTTTCCAAGACCTTTGAGCCGAATATTCAAGTGGTATTGGAGAACATTGGCAGCGAACCGATTGTAGATCCATATATTACCGTGAACGGCAAACGCAATTGGAGATCAGTCAAGGAGATCCTGGCCGAAATCCTTGAAGAGGGAATGACTGATGCTGAAAAGGCACGGGCTATTCTTGAATTTCACTGTGCCCATCGCCTTCATGCGACTGTTGACATGCCAGACAATCGCGATCCGGTGAAAGTATACAATATCTTTGGCTTTACCCTATGCTATGATGACTACATCGTGTTGGGCACCCTGTGGCAGCTGGCAGGGCTGAAGGTTGCGAAATACTTCCCCGTAGGCCATTGTATCTCAGAGGTTTTTTACGATGGGGCGTATCACTTGCTGGATGGGGACTTGGGAACCTTCTATCTCGGACGCGACAATTCTACGATTCTCAGCAACCCTGGCCTGGTTAGGGATCACGATCTGACGAAGCGCACACATAATTATGGGATTCTTGCCCGCGATAATCGGGATCGCGATGAATTTGTTGCATCACTATATGTAAGCCCATCTACCGCGTATCGTAGTCTTAAGCCCGTGCACGGGCACCAGATGACACTGACCTTACGGCCTGGCGAGGCGCTGGTTTACCAATGGGATAACATTGGAAAGTTTTTTGGCCGTCAGAATCCGAAACGATGGAAAGCCTGGCATTGCATTTGCAACGGCAAACTGATTTATCGGCCTTTGAAGAGAGCTTCTGCGCTTAGGAAGATTGCAGAGAGTGCTGTAAATGTGGAGCTGTACGTGGATGAGGCAAACCAGGTGTTTCTACGAAGCAAACTCGCGGGGAAGCGATCAACTGTTCTGTTCAGCGTGCGCAGTCCGTATGTCATGATTGGCGCGCGACTTAATGTCACGGTGAAACGCCTTTCGGAAGCAGATACTGTCCGAGCTTTCATCTCATTCGACCGCAAGCATTGGATTCCGGTCTGGGAAGCTTCGGGAACGGGTGTTCTTCAGTGCGACGAGGCGCTGGATCGCTACATTGATCCGAACACGTCGGCCGCAAAGTACGCGTACTTTGTCCGGTTTGAGTTTCTGGCTAAGAACCAGGTGAGCGATGTTCTGATTTCCGACGTGCTCCTCGATACGGATATTCAAATGGCGCCACTCTCTTTGCCCGCGCTTGAACTTGGCCGGAACGCGATACGATACACTGATAAGAATACTGGCCCGCGCCAGATTCGCATTACCTATGTATGGCAGGAAGATGATAGTAACTCCGCTCCTGTGATTCTTGCTAAGCCGATCTTCCCTCCGGATGGGGAGCGCTGCAATGGATTGCAGCCGCTATTTGACTGGCCGGATGCCTCGGATGCCGACGGCGACACCATCGCGGACTACCATTTTCAACTTAGCGATCGCCCGGACATGCGCTGGCCTCTGTCAGGGAATTTCAACAAACTGATGAGCAGAACTCTTGCAGGCGTGAAATCGGAATGGCGTCCTCCATACAACGGGCTTCTGAATCCTGGCACGCGTTACTACTGGAGAGTCAGACCGCGCGATGAGCGTGGTTTGTGGGGAGTATGGAGTCCCGTGTGGTCCTTCGTTCCAGACGGCCCTGGTGTGCCCATTGATCTGCAAAAAACCGTTCAAGGCCGCACAATTCGCATAAGCTGGAAGCCAAATCCCCAGGGGGCCACTCCTATGTTCTATGAGCTATATGGGAGTAACGAGCAGGGTTTTAGTATCAGCAAGGAAGCGTACGAAGTACGCGACCTGGGGACGGTTGAAGCAAATTTCATCACCACCAGCACAAGTAGCACCTTTACTGTTGTTGATGCGAAGGCCCTTCATCCGAACATGAACCGTGTCTTTTACCGCATTGTCGCCGTTGATCAAGGTCAGGTCCGGAGCGGGCCATCGGATTTCATCGAATTGGATCATCCGTTCATTTACTCCAGGCCGGTCACCATGGCATCGCCCGGTGCCCACTATGCGTACCAGGTGAAATCGCTGTGCTCCATCGGCGATCTGCGGTGCAGATGGGACAAGGGGAAATATTTCACCGGGTTCTGGAACAAGGAAGAGCTCCAGTTCTTACTGGTTGAAGCACCTGAATGGTTACGCATTAATTCACAGAATGGGCTGATTTCCGGGATATTGCCTGTAACAGAAGGCGAGGAGAAGACAAATGTGGCGGTCGAGGTGGTGAACAAGAGTGGACAAGCGGTCCGGCAGAGATTTACGATCCAAAATTCTCTTGGGGCTGCCGAGGATGAGTGAACTCGTACTATGAAAATTCTGATCATAAACTATGAATTTCCGCCGTTGGGCGGTGGGGCAGCGACAGCTAGCTATTATATCGCCAGGGAACTTGTTAGAATGGGCGATGAGACGGTGGTGATTACTTCACATTTTAAGAATCTTCCTCGACAAGAGACGCAAGAGGGCGTAAGAATAATTCGGCTTCCTGTCTGGCGGCGAAGGATAGATAGATGTAGTGTTCCAGAAATGGTAACATTTATGATAAGCAGCTGCTTCATAGCTGTCCCCTTGGTTAAAAAATTAAAGGCAGAGGCAATGCTGGTTTTTTTTGGTATCCCTTGCGGGCATGTGGGATTGCTCGCAAAGTGGCTTTATGGAACGCCTTACACTGTTTCTCTGCGAGGGGGTGACGTCCCCGGGTCTATGGAGCGGCAATTGGCCTTTTATCATTCGTTAGCAAAGCCATTAACGAAATTGATCTGGAAGAAAGCCCGTTTTGTTGTGGCGAACTCGGAGGGCTTACTTGAGCTTGCAACAAGGACAATACCAGAATTGCCGTTTCAACTTATTCCTAATGGCGTGGATACCGAATGGTTCACACCTTCTGAGCGAAAAACTCGAAGCAGAATAAAGATACTCTTTGCAGGCAGGTTAAATGTGGAAAAGGATTTACCTACTATGCTAAGGGCTACAGACTTGCTCGTAAAGAGTGGAAGAGAAATCGAGGTGCAAATTGTGGGTGATGGTCCCGAGCGTGAACGACTGGTGTCTATGGTTAAACAAATGGGGCTTCTGGATGTGGTGAACTTTCGTGGATGGGTGGATAGGTCAATGATGCGCACTATCTATAGTGAAGCCGATATACTTGTATTGCCGTCAATAGATGAGGGAATGTCCAATGTGGTGTTGGAGGCGATGGCTTCTGGTATGCCCGTGGTTGTCACAAGAATCAGAGGTAATGTGGACCTGGTAGAGGATGGGGTAAACGGATTGCTCTTTGAGCCCGGTGACGTAAACGCATTGAAAAGTCTGTTAGAAAAAGTGCTCGATGAGAAGCTCCGGCACAAGATGGGAGAGAAAGCGAGAAAGAAAGCCGAACAATACTCCTGGCGGAGGACAGCAGAGAAATATCACGATCTACTATTAAAATGTTAGATAAGGGATAAGCTCGGGCAAATGTGATGGCTTGATCAGGTAGAAATAAAGAGGTGCAAGGCGCATGCGTTTGGTTTTCGTCAACGGGACAAAGATTACAAATAGTGTTTTCTCCTCTCATGTATTAGAGTACCTTCGCTTAGTGAGGGAGCGGAAACCGGACTGGGAAATAGACTTTGTAACCATATGGCACCGCAAGGTTCACGAGAGAACATTGCACCAGACTTTGGCCAAAATAAATGAGATAACTCAAGGGAGGAGCTATTACTTTCGCGAACCTCCTATTTACTTCGGTCTAAGAGGAGTTGTCAATGCTTTGGGTAAGGAACTGGAGAAGCTTCTTTTGAAAGAGGATAAACAGGAAAAAATATTAATAGAGTCAAATAGCTATTTAATGCTATATAGTTTACTTAGCTGGAAGCAAAGAAACAATGAACGTCTAAAAGGTAAAGGGGTAGCATTAAATGTACTTGGTGACTTAAAAGGGATACTACCACCAGAAGAGCTTCATTATGAAGGAGGGATTTTACCGCGCCGTTTTTTAAGGTATCTCGTGGCATTAAAGATGGAAAAATTCATAATCCCGCGTTGTAACATGCTTACCTGCGTGTCGCAGCGATTTAAGGAGCTTATAATAGAACAATATGGAGTAAGAGAGGAAAAGATACTCGTTGTTCCCTCTTGTGTTAATCATCGATTATTTTACTTCGATAGCGAAGAAAGGAAAAGGGTTAGAAAGAAGTTAGGGTTGGATAAAAAGCTGGCTATTGCTTACAGTGGCTCAATGCGAAGGTGGCAGATGCCTGGTAAAATCTTGGAACTTTTAAGCTGCATTTATAGAAGAGAGCAAGATGTTATTTTTCTTATTATCACTCGTGATAAAAGAAAGTTTGAGTACCTGCTGAGTAGAGAAGGTAAACTTATGCCCTTCCATATAATCTCACTTGCCCTGGAAGAGATGGCTCCTTATTTAATGGCGGCCGATGTCGGGCTGCTTCTGAGGGAACGAGACATTGTTAACAAAGTGGCTTGTCCGACAAAGTTCGCTGAATACTTGCGATGTGGTCCCGCAATAGTTTTGACTGAAGGTATAGGTGATTTATCGACAATGGTAAAAGAAGATACAGGATTAGGTTACATCAGCAGTCTAAGAAAGGAAGATTTGGAAAATACAGCAGAAAAGTTGTTGAGGGATAAGGAGAAATTATTAAGCGAGGAAGGGAAGAGGAGGCGGTCTCGTTTAGCATATGAGTGTTTTGCCTGGGAAGCAGGAATCATTGATAAATTGTTGGAATTTATGGAAATTTCGTTTGCACGAGGTAGATGATTATGGAGAAACCTCTGGTTTATATAGTCACGTTAACCTGGAACTGAAAAGAAGATACCCTAGGATTTCTTGAGAGTTCAGAGAAAAATAACTTATCCAAATTGGCATGTTGTCTTAATAGATAATACTTCCACCGATGGCGCCGCAGGAGTAGAGAGAGGTTCCCATGGGTGGAGATATGGCAGCTCTGGAAATCCGTATTTTGCAAGACATGTCTGCGCCATTTGAAACCTGCTATGAGTTGCTTAGGAGTTTTCTCCAACTGTCTTTCCCTGCCCATCAAAACGTGGTAGACGATCCCAGTGAGCGGTAATTATTTTTACCTAGGGCCTCTAATAAAATGAATATTTTGAACATCTCCAGGGCTTAGATATCTCGGAATTTTAATAAGGAGGTGGCACGGGCATCCTGCCCGTGGAGGCGAAGAAATTCTCCCTACTGACAGTTAACAATGAGTGTTTTCACTCTTTTCGCATTCAAAGGTTTTAAAAAGCCAGCCATCAATATATCCCTTATATCTGGGTAAGATTGCGCGCGCATGACCATGCAGACTTTCCCTGAGAAGCACTACCGTAGTGGCAGCAAAGGCCAGCGGGAAGAAGATGAGTTTCTCCCACCAGCGACCAGGCAGAAGGGCTTCGTAGCCGAGTCGTTTCGTTTTCGATTTGCAAAGTTTATTTCAGTCTCCTGGCTTACCGCAGAGCTAACCTGGTGGGTGACGAGGATAAGACAAACTTCTGGATTTAAGTCAAGACTTTCGGAAATGCACAAAACGCTTTAATCGTCACCAGACGCAAGCCGTCAAGCCGATTACAATGTTAGGCTTCTACCGTCTCATTGATATTGGAAGAGATTC
The DNA here is from genome assembly GCA_964630455.1 of uncultured Candidatus Sumerlaeota bacterium. GTDB lineage: Bacteria > Sumerlaeota > Sumerlaeia > MWCT01 > JAUWMI01 > JAUWMI01. The sequence goes on along the minus strand of CAZVVA010000005.1, from coordinate 32,349 downwards.
GGTTATATTCCAAATAATACCATACTCAGGTTTATGACATTTATGAATCTCTATGTCCTTAAAGCTAGCTTTGGAAATATTTTCAATCAAAGATGATTCAGAAAAAACACGCATTTCCAGCGTTGAACCTTTGCCACCATGAAATATCAAGTTGTCAAAGATTTGGTCAACTCCATCCTTTGTTTTATTAATCAACATAGTCTTTCCCCATTTTTTGACTAGCTTATAATCATGCAAATCAGGGAAATGTTCTTTGGTCGAAACGTCTTTTGTACACGGAACAGTAAAGACACACACCCCACCAGGTTTTAATAAACTGTATATATTTTGAAACGCTAATTCGATGGGCGGTGGAACATGCTCAAAGACTTCACTTGAAATTATGAAATCGCAAGAACTCTTCATTTGAGGTTCTATTGAAGTTATATCAACCTTGGGTTCCTTATGATAGAAAGTATTTGTATAAGAAAGTCTTCGGCTTAAGGGGATGGCATATACGTCTGGATCGCTCATGCCAATGCCCACGATCTCGGCCTTAGGAAAATCTTGAAGTATCAGACTTTCTCCAAATAATTCTAATGATAATATATGAATGATTGATCTATATCTTAAGCTAGAACCACAATGATAGCAGGACGCAGATTCTCTTGCGCAAATTTCAATCAAAGGAGAAGTAGAAAACTGCCCGCATAAGTTACAACGAAATCTGAAATACTCCATATTAGAAAAAAGACTAAGAAATCTAAATTTAAGCCACAACCTGCGATTTTTTTGGATTCGATTCAGATTTCTTAGAATCTCAATATTTCTTAAAATATCAGCAACTGTAATCATGCTTAATCCGTTCAGTAAGGTTCATTACTCGTTTTTCAAAAGGTCAAGCATTGACATACGAAGAGCCTGCCAAATCTAGTTGAAAATTGAGACGCCTTCTTGAATCTGGTCAAACGGTAAATTTTTGAAATGGTGAATCAGAAAACAAAGAAGCCGCTAAGATTCTAAATCTATCGAATCGGGCCTCTAAAGGCAAGAAGAAACCTGTACTGTGTAAGAAGGTAGGGGGCGGTAAGCGCTGAGCAGCATGAGGGGTTGGACAATGGTATCGCCCAACAGTTCAATCGCTAGACGCAAGTCCAGACAATAATTCTGCCAGCTTAATACAACGTAGACTCTACTGGATAAATGATACTTCTTTCTTATGCCTTGATTTTATGGCTGACAATTTCTCATCGTCCACAGCCTTTAAGAACCAACCATCAATATATCCCTCATACCTGGGCAAATCCGCACGGGCAAGACCGTACCAAATATCTCTGAGAATAACAATCGTGCTAGCCGTGAATGCTAGGGGGAAAAAGAGGAGTTTTTCCCACCACCTGCCATATTTGCGCATGAAAATCGCCGCCCCCCGCGCCATTAAGTACTGATTCGCTGGATTCCTATAACCACCTGTAGAAGCGGAAATCTTATGCCATATGCGGGATGCCTTTACAGTGACTATCCGGTAACCGGCTTTTCTTATCCGATAGCACAGATCCATATCTTCATTGTAAGCGAAATAAATATTATCCAGGAATCCCACCTCTTCGATTACCTTGCGCTTGATACATAAAGCTGCCCCCGAGACCATATCCGATTCCAGAAGTTCGGGGATATTCTTATCGCTTTTTCCGTAAAAAAGCTTCTGATTGTTCAACCCAAGCCATTTCCTATTACATCCGGCAGACTGGACGCGATCACGGGGTTCGAAGAAGTGTATTAAAGGAGCGATGGCACCAATTGCAGCATCGGTTTCTGCCACTTTGATTAGTGGCTCAAGGAAATCGGGCGCAACTTCTACGTCATTATTCAGAAGCATTATATAATCGGCTCCCTGCGCACAGACATATTCCGCACCTTTTATATTTCCGCCGGTAAACCCCAGGTTCTTATTGTTACGGATTACTTTAACCCCGGGAAATTTTTCGCGAACCTCCTCGGCGGTACCATCCACTGAAGCGTTATCCACCAGAACAACCCGAAAATTAGGGTATGTTACCCGCGAAACACTTGCCAAACACATAAGGGTATCTTGTTTCTGATTCCAGCTTAGTACAATTAGATATACTAGTGGATTATTCATCGCCATCCTCGTGCGAGTAGTTCTCGATAGTATCCTTCCAGCATGTCAATCACTTTGTTGAACTCAAACCTGTTGAGAGCAAACTCACGTGCCCGCTCGCCAATCTTGCAGCGCAATTCATCGTTCTGGAGAAGCATATGGATTTTTTCGGCGAACTCTTCTGCTGTCTCCGCCAGCAATATCTGCTCGCCGTCCTTTGCTCCTACTCCTTCGTTTCCTATAGCCGTAGTGACAACAGGAAGTCCGGATGCCATCGCCTCAATTATTTTAGTCATAATTCCTCCACCAATGAACATCGGCGCTACCATCACCTGCGCCTTTTTGTAATAGCCATATATATCGTCCACGTATCCGGTAACCACGATGTTGGTGTCCTGCTTAGCCCATTCGCTAAATTCTTGAGGAGGATCACTGCCCACGAGATAGACCTTGACTACTTGGAGCTTCTTTTTCAGGCGGGGTAGTATCTGCTTAACTATAAAACGCGCCGATTGAATATTAACATCTCGCGAGAATGCTCCCATAAAAATTATGCTGTTCTGTTCTTTTCCTCCCTCGTTGTCGTTTTCACTTTTCTCGATGGGAACAAGATGTGGTAGCACCCGCACTCTGAGGTTAGATTCGATCCTCAAAATGTATTCCCTGTCGTAATCTGAGCGAGTAAAAATCATATCATATTGGCGATAGATTCTGGGCTCTTTCCAGCGCCAGTATAAATACCAAACCCCGCCCCAGAGTTTTGGCCACATCCTTTTTTCCCTTTGCCATCGTCTCAGTGCAGGCTTGATCTCAATATCAATAGCATCCAGCACCAGCTTGGTCTTGCCATGTCTCCTGATATGCCTTCCTGCCTCGGCGAACTCCACCTGTACGATGTCGTAGTCGCCTTCGCGAATCAGGTTGTTTACAAAAATTACCGCGGGTCTGTGTTCCAGGGGCCCTCGGCACGCGTGAATTAGCCAGTCCAGCGCCTGCTTAGCCTTCTGCAGATAGGTTACGCTTCTCCTTACCGCGTAAACTCTCCTGCAGATTTGCCGCATTTCTTCAAAGAATACTTCCTCACCAGGCGCACTGGTACTGACCAGATCTACCTGAAGCCCTTTTGCTACCAGGCCATTAATGTACCTATATATTTCCACTTGTCCGGCAGTTTTACTTCGTGAATGTGGAACTTTAGCACTGAAAAATAAGATTCTCATTTTGGCAATTGTAAAAGATCCCATCCCAAATTGCAGAGGCATTTAACCAAATGGTCAAATAAATCTTGGCGTCTATGCCTGTGTCTGAATTCCATGTCTTTCAGATAGAGAGGGAAATAGTATTTGGAAACACCATTGAACTCAGTCAACCACTCCTTCGCGTATGCCCCAAAACCTTCTAACCTTAAAGTAGCGCGGTTTTGAGGAAAAGAATGCATAGATGCCTTATCTGGACCAAAAGACGCAGCGATCAGTAGTTCTAATGCATTGCTGAAAAGCCCAGGCAGTTGCACGCGAAAGTGTGGCTCGAAATTCCAGGGCAGAAGCACACTTTATGCCTTCGTATCAGAGAGCCCGGTACTTGTTTCATCGCCAGGGAAAATTCGCTCATGCCCGCGTCTTGAATTAAAACGAGAGGGAAGATCTCTCCCGCTGTGCTTTATCGTGCCATGTCAGAGAAAGAAATTAACCTACAGTGGCTGCTATATCTATTTGCTGCATTTTACAATTAGAAATATACCTTTGTCTTTCTCGGCACAATGAGATTCTTTATATCTAAGAAGGATATATGCCAAAAGTGACGGCAGGCGACCGTAGTGAAATTCGTTATTAATTCCCTTAATAAAGAGATTTCTGGCAAAGTCGCTCCGAAAAATAGGATAGATAGTAATTTTTTTAAAATTTATTTCCTCTAAGAGTTTTTGCAATTCCTCGCTGCTGAAGTAATTTTCCACAAAATGTTCTTTCTTGTGCTTTTCGATGGCTTCTTTATCTTCAATGGCTTCTAAGCTATCAACAGAGAATATCATTTGTCCATCTTTCTTCAAAATTCGATGCGCCTCTCTTAGTACCTCAACATAGTCAGGCACGTGTTCGAGCACGCAAGCGCAGTAGATCTTGTCAAAGAATTCATCTTCAAATCTTGCCTCCTGAAGCTTCGCGCAATAGAACTCAGTGTCAATGGCCCCTCTCATGTAGTGGGACAGGAGCTTCGCAAATTTTATACATTCTTCTGATATATCTGTTCCAATTGCCTTCTTGCACTTCTCAGCGAGAAGTAGAGTATGGAGACCGTGCCCACAGCCCAGATCAAGAATCACATCATCTTTTGAAAATGTGATTCCTCTTTTGAGCTCTTCAAATTCGTATATTTTGAAGGGATTAAAAGTAAAGAAAATATGCGGATATAGTCTTAAATGAATCAGTATATTTAGTTTTCTTGAAATCAATCGTAATCTTTTGAATAATTTCATCTTCTTGTCGCTCATACAGCAAGTCGCAAAACATTTGCCCCCATTTTATGCAGGTGGCCGTGAAGGGAAACTCGTCCGTGTGCTTATGCTTCCAGCGAGTATTGAAGGTTTCAAACGCAAATAGCGTCACTATATAAAGAAATAGGAACTTATTTTACAAAATATACGCGTCAGTTACTCTCATTGTTTTGGCTTGGGCTGCCTTTCACAGTCCTACGATCACGACCCTCGCAAAAAATCTTCTTTATGGTCTGGCTCGTCTGCATTGGTGCTTGATGAGAGAAGGGAGAAATTCCGCAAGGAATAAAACCGACGTTCCTTCCCACCGACTCGTCTTGGTGTTATCTGATGTTGGCATTGCTCAATGGAACAGGGGGACTTCAAAGCTCGCCGGAAGGCCCCAGGCCATCTTTCTTTGTATGGTAAACCAAGAAGCAAAAACTATTCGTCTCTTAGACATAATAAATTCGCATAATTCCCAATTTCAGGAGTATACGTTTTTAGCAATTTGACGATGTCAGCTGGCTCTATTCTCTTTTCTTGCATATTTATATGATACAATGCGAAGCCATGCTTTACGAGTAGTTTTAAGTATTCCTCTGGTTCCATGCCAAACCTTTTAAGCGCAACGGGCTCGAACTCTGTAATCATCTTGAGATTTTTGTTTTTTTGCAAAAGAAGCGACATCCCTTGAAGTGCGTCCCCCTCAGCTCCTTGTATGTCCATTTTAATGAAATCAATCTTGCCTGTGTAACCTTTGAAGTAATCATCTAATCGTATGGCTTCGATTTCGATAGACTTACGACCATCGTGTGAGTTGTATATTCTGTGGTCTGCGAGATTGTCATCGCATAGATACAGTCTAATCTTACCAGTTTCATTTGAGACTGCCTTCTGCACCAATATAACGTTTTGATAACGGTTTATTTCTACATTCTTCTTAAGCAAAGCAAAACTAGTGGGATCTGGTTCAAAGGCAAAAACTTTCCCCTCGTCACCCACAAGTTTTGCAAAGATCAAAGTATAATATCCAATGTTAGCTCCAATATCTACGGCAACATCACCTTTTTTAATTTCTTTCTTCACAATCTCCGTTTCGAGAGATTCGTAAAATTCGTTAATTGAAAGCCCAAGAGTATCTTTCGAATCTAGGAACATTTTATGTCCCTCAACTTCAGTGAACCTTGATTTCAGAAGAGAGATTACAAACTTATGGGCAACTGCTATCGGATAAAATGTTCCAATTCTACGTCCTGAAAAAATCTTCAGGCAAATTTTGTACGCTGCTAACAGTATTTTTCGCATATTCATTTACTCATTGGATTTTCAAAAAAAGGCCCATTGGAGGATTGCGTTCGATAATTAATATCCGCTTGTTGGGGTTTTGTGCTATTTCGGGTACTCTCCTATCTGCTCTACTGCAACTTCACAGGGAGCCGCATATGATCCACATTTGCCGGGTGACCACATCGCCGAGGTTATTGCTCTACCGGATGCTTTGCTCCTGCGCTGCTGGCTGAAGCATCAGCTCCGGCCAAACACATAGCACCAAACCTGCCAGTACGATGATTGCTGCAATTAGAATTCGTCTTTTCATCATTGTCACCAAGTTTCTGTCTGTGACCTTTATGCCCTTACGCATAGTTATTCACCAAAGGCACGGCCCAGCTTCTGTAACCAAGATCACACCCAGGCTTCCCACCAAAAGGATTAAAATGCTTCGATTTTCCCCAAAAATCCTCTGTTTATTTATCGTGTTGCCCGTGAGATTCTTATTGAAATATTGACTTTACAAGCCTCGTAATGATTTTGGACCTATAATTTAGATACAATAAAACAGGTGAATACAGGAAGAAAGAAATGACACTTGCCAGTAAAAACGATTTGACATCATTCAACAGAGATCTGTGTTCCAGAAGGTTGATTTTATGAATTAGCAAAAAGATCGCTATCGCATAGCAAAAGGGAGATAGGAGCTTGAGCAATAAAATGGCTGTCTCAGCGAGTTTTTGATTTATAATTTTGCCTCCTTCGACAATTGTAGCAAAACAGAACAGGAAAAATGCAACGGATGTGCCAAGAGCCACGCCATTGATTCCAAGCCCTCTTCTTATGAATGAATAGTTCAAAATAATGTCAATGAGCAGACAGAAAGACGTTAGCATTATAATACGAGGTAACTGCTCATACAGGATAAAAACATAATAGTACATCTGATATACACCCAGAAAAAAAAGCGCGAATAGTAAGATTTGTGCAACAATTATGCTTGGTTGAAATGCCGGCAATACGTTGTTGATAACCAAAGGGACCGCCAGCGACATTAATAGCAGCGGGAATATTATAAATGCGCCCGAGTTAATAGTATTATGTTTTGCAACGCCTTTAATCTTTTCCCTGTTGTCTTTATTTGCTGCACCCATCTCCATAAATTCTGGGTATATTACAGACCAAATACTGTTTGGAATAAGGAGTGCGAAACCGATCGCTGACACTGCCAGACCATAATAACCAAGTTCCGTGAAATCAAGAAAGATAGCTATCAGGAGACGGTCAACCTGCATCAAGTTCATAAAAACAAAAGTAAAAATTAGTAAAGGTAAACCTCTAATAAAAGAAGGCTTCAAATTTAAAATTGCTCTTCTTACCATTACCGTGACCTTGAGTTTAATCGAAAAAATAATACAAGCAGTAAATTGCACAAGTGCGAGGGCAAATATCGTGCCATAAAAGCTGAATAAATATGTAGAAAAGGTCACAATAAATAAATTAGATAGGCCGAATAAAATATAATAAGCGGATAGCATTCGGAAATTTTTTGTTACTTGTGCAGCCGTTGTCAGGAAAAAATTTGTCCCTCGCCCCAGATGTATTATTGATAATGCGATAAAACCATACTGTAGGAATTTATTATGGCGGAAAAAAAGTGAACAGACGAGAAGCCCGATACTGATAACCGAAGCGGTCATAATTGTTAAACTATACGTACTGTTATATAGGAGGCTTGCCTTTTCCTGTTCATTTCTGCCAATGAGTTGCGGATAATCTCTGGAAAGGGAAAGCTGAAATGGTGCGTAGGCATAACTGCAGTAGGAATAGACAAGATTCAGAAAGTTCAATATTCCTGCTAAGGTGGGTCCAATTATTCTGTTAATTATTAATCCTGCGACAAAGAGACAAAAACTGTTTATATTCATCGAAAAAGAAAGACTGAAAATAGTGCGCAAAGTTTTGTCTTTTTTTTGTGACATTTGATTAATTCAGCAGAACTGCTTAGGGTAAGGACAGTTTGTTTTTAATTAACTCGAAGAAAACATTAATTGCGGCTCATGACCATTCGTCTGTGCCTATCGCCGCTGGCTTAACTCGAGGGTTTATTATCACCGCAGCTTGGGGCTGTCAATCTCTATCCCTATGCACTGGGTCTGGCGTCAATCTCGGTCTTACATGTCACGTCAAGTTTCTGGGCTACGTTAAAGATGACGACGTACCTGCACTCTATAAGCTTGCCCGTGGCTTTGTGTTTCCATCGCTGCTTGAAGGCTTTGGCTTACCCGCTATCGAGGCAATGGCTTGCGGCACTCCGGTCATTACCTCAAATACGTCGTCGCTTCCGGAAATTGTTGAAGACGCTGCTGTTCAAGTCAATCCCTATGATGTTAAAGATATTGCCAATGCTATCGTTCAACTGCTGAACGACCAGTCACTGCGGCAGACTCTGATTAAAAAGGGACTGTCACGCGCCCAACAGTTCACCTGGGAGCGAACAGCAGAGAAATTACTGGGCCTGCTAAGGTCATTTTGAGTATTAACACAATCGCAGGAATGCTTTTGACTTAAGTATAATTTTGGCACTCACATGCTCGACTCATCTGTAGATCAGAATAGGAGTACGTTTCTTTGAACTAAATTGATATTCGTGATAAAGGAGTGCAGACGCATTAGCTCTGCAGGGTCATCTGCATTCCATAGCTGGTGATTGGGGCAGCACTGGTCTATTGCTTGGTTATAGCTGAAACACGATGCAATGTTATGAAAAACTACACATAGCTGAACAATGAGGAAGGCTCTTTTACGAGATTTGCCTGCTTGCAGTAATTAATAAGGAATGCTCGATTCGCCAGGATGGGAAAAGCATCGCGCCCACACAAGATTTTTAAATCCTTGGACCTCATGCCCTTTGAATTCACTCATATTTCTTAAAAACCTTTAGCAACGTTCTTTCCATCGAATCCCAACTATATTTTTCTATACACTTTTGCCGAGCCCTCCAGCCCATTTCTTCAGCTTCATCGCCATTATTTAAAACATACTGGATAGTCTCCGCCAATTGCTTAGGATTTTCCGATTCAACAATCCAACCGCAACCATTTAGAATCTCGGGCAAATCAGACACATTGGTGGCAATTATAGGTTTTGCCATTGCCATGGCTTCAAAAACTTTTCCCGGAACTTGAGCTTCAGCAAAAGCAGTTTTTCTTTGAGGCAATACCACAAGGTCTGCAAGCTTCAAGAATTCCGGCATGCTTGAATGAGGTTGGGGAGCTATGGAAATCATTGAATCTCCGGCGAGCTTTTTTAGTTTTTCTGCATAATCTGTTTGCTTTCCCACAATTACCAGCCGGATGAAATCTGAACCTATGATTTCTAGAGATTTAATTACCTCCTCCAAACCCTTATGAGGGAAGGGGGTACCAGCAAAAAGTATTAATTTGTCGTTGAAGTCAAATCCCCATTTTTTTCGAAGGCTTTCGCGATCATACTTAGCAGGATCGAAATAGGAGCAATCAGCCCCATGCGGCAATTTTATTCCGCCAAATCGATTTTGTAAAAAGTTAGAAACTACGGTAATTTCATCCGCCAACTTCGTAAGCGGTTCCAGTAATCTGTTATATAGATCGCTATCGGGATTGGTTAAGTTTCTAACCAAACATAGCCTTTTAGCAACGGAAGAACTATGATAAGGCTCTGCCTCCCAGTCTTCTATATCCAATATAAGCGGGATTTTCTTCAAGTACTTAGCGAATAAACCAATGCCAAAGCTAGTAAATCTTGGCTTGAACGCGTATATAATATCGCCTTCAATAGATTTCACCATTTCCCGAACTGCCCGCAGTCCGCTAACTATCCTTGAAGCCATACTACCATGTATATTTACGGGATATCCTTTATACTGGAATTCATTCCGGTATGGCTCGTAAATTCCGTTCTCAGAGGTAGGGCCGATAACTTCTATTTCGCAATACTTTTCTAACACTTTTGCAATGGGGTAAGTTCTCACTATACAATTGCTTGAAAGATTGAATACTAACATCGAAATCTTCATCTTTCTAACCCTTTAACAACCCCTTTTCTTTTAGCTCAGTCTCAACTTGTTCAAACTTGTCTTTTGCTTCCTGCTTTTTACCCCATTCGATCAGCTTTTTCATTCCATCTTCGAAACTAACCTTGGGCTCAAAGCCAAGGATGCCACTTATCTTGGAGATATCGCCATAGCAATGCCTGATATCTCCTTCTCTAAATTTTGCAACTGTTTCGGGCTTTAAGTCGTCTTGTTTTCCATACAGCTTTATCAAAAGATGGGCTATTTCCTTGATGGTTCTAGGATTTCCGGTCCCCACATTGAAGGTCTTCATATCAGCCTCTGGTTTTTCAATGGCTAGCTGATTAGCCCCGGCAATATCGGAGACATAAATGAAGTCTCTCATTTGATTTCCATCCTCATAAATCAATGGGGGATGATCACTCTTGATCCGACTGCTAAAGATTGCACAAACACCGGTATATGGATTATTGAGACTTTGTCTGGGGCCATAAACATTGAAATACCGAAGGGCAACGGTTGGGATACCATAGGCACGGCCAATCATCAGGGCCATCTCCTCCTGGTCTTTTTTAGTTTGAGCATAAATACTTGTTGTATTCAGGGGCTTGGTTTCCAAGGTAGGCTTTGGTTCTAAAGTAGTGCCGCAATTGGGACATTTATGTTCCCATTCTTCTCGTTTCATTTGAGCTTCGTCGCGAAGATTTGGATATTTGTACTCCTTGCATCTGTTACAATAGTACGCCCCTTCGCCATAGGTGCTCATACTACTTGCAACAACCAGCTTTTCAATTTTGATATCTTTCTCATTAACGATAAGGTCGAGTAATGCAGCCGTACCTTTCGTATTCACATCCACGTATCTTTCTATTTCATACATAGATTGCCCCACTCCAACAACAGCTGCCTGATGGCTGACTATAGTAACTTCTCTGAGCACTTTCTTCAGTTTCTTTTTATCTCTAACATCACCTTCGATGAACTCCGCTTTCTCGTTTAAATAATCCGGTTTCCCGTTGTGAACTTGCGGATCGAGATTATCGTATATGATTACTTCATAACCTTGGTCAACCAACCTATCCACAATATGACTGCCAATAAATCCCGCTCCGCCTGTGACGAGAACTTTTTTTGAATTTGAATTCATAGGTTCTCTCCTTGCTCAATGATCATTGCCGTTGGAGGCTAAGAAGTATCTTTCCCCCTTCTGGAAATATAAAAAGCGCTCTGTCTGTCAATTTCCTTTTCGTAAGTAAAACAATCAACGCTGAAACTATTCTCAGCTAATAATGACTCAAAAAAATCTTTGTCATACCGAACGCAATGTAATGCACCACTCCAGTTCTTCACATAATCTTGCGGATTGATTGTCATTTTGGGTACTCCTTCTGCGATGAAGGCAGTCAAGAAAATTTTTCCCGAAGGCGCTAATAGGCGTTGAAATTCGTTTAAGTACGTCCTTATTTCTTCTGTAGTCATATGGGAGAAAAGCGAGTAAAGATAGATGATGTCAAATGCTTGGTGCTCGAATGGGAGCCGAAAATCGATATCCATTGTTTTTCCGCGTGGGTTATAACGGGGATTTTTCACGTCAATATGGATAAACCGAAAGCTCGGATGTCGTCCGGATATATAGCGTTGGCACCATCGGATAGATTTCTTGCTAACATCAACACCTCGATAATGTTGAATTTCTCCAATTCGACCCAATATACCAATAGGGAGTCGGCCCACACCACACCCAACATCCAAGACACGACTACTAGTCGTTAGCCTAAAACGCTCAACTAATCGATCAGCTTCTGCCAGAGCTGATGTAACGAAGTATTCGTCATCTAGAAAGTCTGGTCCACAGAAGCGCAGGTGGTTTGCTGGAAGGATCATATCTTTATAATGCACACTCTTTGGAATGAATAAGCAGATTACTTTGAATGCGATTTTATTGATTAGCGATTTAAGGGTCATTTTTCCTGATTAAAGAAAAAGGATTAATCTTTTGCTATTGTCTTGAGTGCTATTTACTTATTCCCTATTGTAGGATTATCTGGGCTTGAGAAATAGGATGTGAAATTGCTCCTGTATAAGTTACTTGCTTCCGTAATGCAGAGTTACATCTCTGTTATAGCAATGGGGATTCAGAAGCAAGAAAACTTAATGAGGTTCACCGTAAACTTGCCACATCAAATATCAAAACAGTTTACTTATGTCTGGCAGAGCTTTTGCTAAGATTCAAGCAAATTCTCATAATTTCCAGCCAATTTAGCAAATCCTTCGCCTTCGCGTCTATACTATTACATAAGAGGTTGACAAGGTTTGATCTACGATAAGAGGGAAAGGAAGGCGCTTTTTTATTACTCAGGCATCCTTGTTGCTGCAAGCCTTCAGGAAGTCGTTATGCGGGTTTGCGGTCGTTCTTCTACTTACATCGGGGGGTGCCGTTGCTTTAACTCGAAGCTTCACTATTACCGCGATTTGCCACTGTTAGTTTCTATCCTTGTGCACTGGACTGCCGTGATTACTTCAAATAGGTCGATGCCCTGAAAGTTGTTGAGCATTCTGACGGCATTATGAGCTTGCATATACTGGGAAGGATGCTTTTGATTAAGATATGATTTTAGAATTGACACGTTCGTACCTTCTGGTACATCAGAATGGTTGTACGTGGAGCAGCGGGATTTATTGTGCGGCTCTTATCAGATGCATAGGCATTCAATTTGTAGTGGCATGAGATGGAAATCTGTGTAACATATGCGAATGAATGTTTCAAAAGCCATATTGAGTATAGCTTTCGGCTTATATGTAACCTGTTAGGTCTGAGGGTAACATTTGTTCCGCTTGCTGAGATCGAAGCGCGAACCGAACATGGCAATAAACCAATCATTTCCTACGGTCTAGTGAAGCCGGACATTACTGGGGCGCCGCATATTCATATCTATGAATCCGACTTCTGGAGCAAGGGGTACTTGACTGAAGCTTCGCTACCGCAACGACCACTGCTTCGTTACCATGATCTTCCAGTCTTATACTCAACCCGAGCTGAAGGCGAGCAGTTTGTGAATGAAGAGGATCGCCGTGCTGAGCTCCTTATTGATATTGTTGCTTCGGTCTTTTTTCTGGCCACGCAGTATGAGGCTGTGGTACAGGGGGAGCGCGATCAGCACGGCCGATTTCCCGCGTCAGCTAGTTTGGCATTGCGCGAAAATTTCTTGCAGCGGCCGCTTGCGCACGAGTATGCTCAGCTGCTCTGGGTGCAGATAAAGCGCCTCGTCCCTGAAGCCAATCGGCGCACCTGGCTGCCTGATGCTGACTTTGCTGTTTTGGTGAGCCACGATGTGGACGTGTTCTGGAAATATTCGACGCGCTCGCTCTTGGGACGTCTTCTTGGCAGAGCGGGGAACCGCAGCTGTGGTAGCGATGAGCTAAGACAATTCTATTCCGGGTTTATGCGAGTTCGTTTTCATCGACAGCAGGATCCATATCAAAGCTTCAGTTACCTGCTTGACCGAGAGGCCCAAGCAGGATGCCGTGCAAGTTTTTACTTCCGCGCCGGGAGGGGAAGTTCGCTTGATGGGCCGACGTATCTGCGCAGCCGGACGGTGCGCTCAGCGCTCTCAGCGATTCAGGCACACGGGTGTGAAATCGGGCTGCACGGCAGCTATCACAGCGCCCACTCGTTGCACAAACTGCAGCGCGAAAAAGCTCGTCTGGAATCCGTCGCCAGACAGCCAATCGTGGGAAACCGCTTCCACTACCTGCGATTTTGTATTCCAGACACGTGGCGCTATCTCGCACAGGCTGGCTTGCAATACGATGCAACGCTTGGATTCGCTGATAACGAGGGTTTTCGCTCAGGATTGTGCGTTCCTTTTCGACCCTATGATCTTCTGGGAAATCGGGAAATTGACATCTGGGAGATTCCGTTGATCGTGATGGATACGACGCTCAGATTCCATCGTGGGCTTAGCGCCGACCAAGCCTTCAAGACCATCCTGGCTCTCCTGGAGACGGTGAAACGCTTCAGGGGCGTGTTTGTGATCGTATGGCATAACTCATCGTTTGACGAGCAATTGTGGGCTGGATGGAAGAGGGTTTTCGAGGACTTCTTAGACCATCTGCATAGTGAACGTGTCTTCTGCGGCACCGGCGCTGAAATCATCGGCATGTGGGAGCAATACTTGCGGCAATTCGCCACCACGGGTACGGGCCACGGATCGGACTGACTTGTAATTTCTAAGCTCAAGGAAGCCGCTTTTGAACATATTATAAGAAACAGGAAGGGGACAAACGAATGCGCGCAGTGATCCTAGCCGGAGGAAAGGGAACCCGGCTTAAGCCCTTTACGACGAGTCTGCCTAAACCACTGATGCCTATTGGCGAAACGCCGATCCTTGAGATCGTTCTCAAGCAGCTCAAGAAATATGGGTTTAATGACATCACTCTGGCCGTCAGTCATTTGTCGGAGCTGATTCGGGCCTTTTTTAACGACGGCAGCAAATGGGGTGTGCGTATCAGCTATTCAATCGAAGACACACCGCTTGGAACCATGGGTCCGTTAAAGCTGATTGCAGATTTGCCAGAGAATTTCCTGGTGATGAATGGCGATGTGCTCACGGATTTCCATTTTGGTAAATTCTATGAATCCCACCTGCGTGATCAGGCAATGCTCTCTGTTGCGACAATTCAGCGAGAGGCCCCTGTTGATTTCGGTGTCCTAACGATGGGGGAGAGCCAGCAGATAACGGGCTTCAAGGAAAAGCCCACCTATACGTTTGACGTCAGTATGGGAATTTATGCGTTGAATCGGAAGGTTCTGAGGTTTATCCCTGAGGGTACGCTATTTGGATTTGACCATCTGGTACTGGCTCTTCTCGGGTCTGGCGAGCCTGTTCGCGCCTATCCGCATCGTGGATTCTGGCTCGACATCGGTCGGCCCGAGGATTACGACAAGGCCAATACCGACTATGTAAATTACGGAACGGAGGTCTAGCACTGTGGACTGGAGCGGGAAGAAAGTGCTGGTGACAGGGGCAGGGGGGTTTATCGGCAGTCATCTGGTGGAGCACCTTGTTGCTCTTGGAGCCAGGGTTCGGGCGTTTGTCCGCTACAATTCCCGGAACAGCTATGGTTGGATTGATACGTTCCCTGATGAAATCAGAGGCGCAATGGAAGTATTTGTGGGTGACATTCGTGATGCAGAAAAAGTTCGTGAGGCAAGCGAAGGGATCGAATACATTTTCCATCTCGCAGCACTAATTGCCGTTCCGTATTCATATTCTGCTGTGGAATCCTACATTGACACGAACATTCGGGGTACGTTGCACGTTCTCACGGCGGCGCGCGCTGCTGGAGTGTGTCGCGTCATCCATACGTCAACGAGTGAAGTATATGGCGCTGCGCGGAATTTCCCGATTCGCGAGGATGAGCTGCCACGGCCTCAGTCGCCCTATGCTGCATCAAAACTGGCTGCAGATATGCTGGCGCTGAGCTTTCACCGATCGTACGATTTGCCAGTGGCGGTGATTCGTCCGTTCAATACGTACGGTCCTCGCCAGTCGGCCCGTGCCATTATCCCTACAGTAATTCTTCAATGCCTGGGAAGTGGCAACGAAATCGCCCTGGGGGCTACGCATCCGACCCGTGACTTTCTTTACGTTCCTGATGCAGTTAAGGGATTTATTCGCATTGCGGAATCAGAATCCGCGAAGGGTGAAATAGTTAACATCGGCACCGGAACCGAAATTTCGATCCGCGATGTAGTAGATCGTGTGCAAAGGCTGTGCGGTAGGCAATTTCGCATTACGCAGAGTGCGGAACGATTCCGGCCCGAGCAGAGTGAGGTGGAGCGGCTCTGCGCTGACATTCACAGGGCGCACGAGCTCATTGCCTGGCAACCTGAAGTTGAGCTGGACGAAGGGCTTCGCCGTACCTTTGAATGGTTTCGCGATCATCGGAACTATTACAAAGCCAGCCGGGACTATGTGGTGTGAGGTTCCTGGCGGATTTATCATAGCGTTGTGCCCAGGTGATCAGTGTGTATCTCCATGGTTGAGTGGAAAAGACTGCTTTTGAACCGTGCTGGGCTATTTTTTCCTTGTTAATGGGTTGCCGGAAGCAAGGAAGATGTAGCGGCGAGCCAGTCTTTTAATAGAGGTGGCTGGCCGGAGATTTGTGAGGCGCACTACGACGCTATATTAGCGTAGTCGCGTCGCGAGACAACGTCGGTGAGTCGAAGTATGGCATCCAGAGACGAACAGCGCAAAAAGCAACGCGGGCGCAGAGGGCATAAGACCCGACCTGCGTCTTTCTTTCAGCAGATTCGCATAGACAGGCTGATACTCGGTATTATCGTGATTGCCTGTTTACTGCGGCTGCCCGACCTTGGGCGCCAGAGTCTCTGGATTGACGAGATGTGTGTTTACAACGATTCGCTCAGCACGCTGGAGCGAATCTCCAGAACGGTACATCCGGTGACATTTCTACTGGCCCGCCTGAGTATGGCGCTTGGACACTCGGAATTCTTCTTGCGCCTTCCAAGTGCCCTTGTCGGTATCCTGAGCATTCCCTTTATGTTTCTGCTGGCCAGGCGGCTTTTCGGCCTGCAGACGGCCTACGTCGCTGCCGTGCTCCTCGCTTTTTCCCCTTACCATATTTACTATTCACAGGACGCGAATTACTATTCTGAGATGATGTTCTTCTCACTGCTAACGTACTACTTGTTGTTCGCCTTTTTTGACAAGCGGACAATCAGCCTGCTTGTTTTGCTTATTCTGGCGAATATGGTAAATTTCAAAGTACATCTATCGAACATTTTCGTAGTTATCAGCGAAGGGTTAGTTCTGCTCGGATGGTTGATCATTGACGGAAGATTCCTGCGTGAGAAGGCCGCTGAAGTCGTTCGGCTCTTCCAGCGCGCTCGGGCGGTTGCAGTCCCTGCGGTTGGAGTATTTCTGGCAGGGATGGCATACGTTGCTTATCTTGCAATTGGGAAGGTGCTGCGTCTTGCCGTGGTGGATCTCGGGCCTGGGCGGGCTGAGAATGTAGAGTTTAGTTTCGGATTTTTCTGGAAGCTCGCCACTGATTATGGCATCGCATTTCAAGATTATTCGGTGCGAAATCTTGTCCTTACTGGCGTGGTTGTCTTCTTTTTCCTCGTTGGCCTTGGCTATTGTGCGCTTCGTCGCCGCGATCTCTTGTTTCTTGTGCTCATACTCTTTTCCATGCCGTTTGTTGCACTTATGGTCAAACCAGTCGGGCATTTCTTTCACCCGCGCTACACCAGCTTCATTGTCCCGCTTTACCTGCTCTGCATCAGCCAGGGTTTCAGGTTATCTGCGGGATGGGTTGCACAGCGCCTGACCTCCGGCGCCGGCCAGAACCGGGTATCAAACGTAGTCCTGGTGTGTCTTGTGATTGCATTTCTGGCGGGATTCTTTCCTAATCTCTATCGCTACTATACGGGAAACAAGCAGAACTGGCGAGGAGCAGTGGAACATTTGCGAACGCATGTCAAACCAAGGGAAGCAGTGACGAGTTACCTCTATTGTGATAATTCGAGTCTCCACTTTTACTACAATTTGTTGCACATGGATAAATCGCAGCTCTTTAAGTTGCGCGAGGTATACGGAATTCCCGTTATGGCGCTTAATCAGCTAAAGCGGCTCTGTTATGAGAAGCCCGGTGTGTGGCTGTGTTCGTCATACAGACGCTATGAGCCACGCTTACTCTTTGAATGGGTGGAGAAGTACTTCACCCAGGAGCTCTACTTACCCTCGCTTCATCCCATGGAGATTAACCGAGAACAGAAAGAGGTGGTCGTTTACCGCTGGAAATACCCGGAGCATTACGTCTATCCGCCAGCAGTCTACCGATATCTGTTCGCGACGAAGCGTCAGGTGGACGACCTCCCCGCGCTGCCTGAGCACGGGATCATAGATGCTGAAGTGGAGAATACCTTCGTCTCCTTTCCTCAATCCGGGGAACTGCGGCACGAGCTCCTCTTTGAGAGCACTTTTCCCTACACTATTCGGCTAGCGGCAATCAATAAAGGCGAAACGCAGATCCCGGTTCACATTTCTCTTGATGACCGCCAGATTGGAACTCTTGCTATAAGGCCCATGAACAGGGTTCAAGTGCAGGCTCTGACGAGTGTTCCGATTGAAAGCGGAGTGCACACTGTAAGCTTGCAACTGGAACGTTCCACTAACTCCGAGCCGCAGGATCTTCTTATTGGATGGCTTGAAATTGCACCACCGGCTGATGTGCCATGGCGCCTCGAGGCTGAGGCTCCCTGGCAAACGCATCCCACGTCGTTTAACAAGATTCGGAGAATTGGCGACCGCATGAGTTTCGTCATGAAACGCAACAGTTTCGCTGACTATGAGACCGTGATTCCGACTGATGGAATCTATGCCTTTGCGCTCTGTGCTCAGAATGATCGGCCTGGCCCGGTGTTGCTCGAGGTGCTAGTGGATGACCGGGTCAAGGGGATTCTGTCGTTCAGCAAAGCAGACGACACATGGAGTACCCAAACCTTCCCGCTCCAGCTCAGCAACGGTAGGCATACGCTGACGCTGCAGTTTGTCAATGAGATGTCCGTGGACGCAGGATTACTCCCTGAGCAGGATAATGACGCCGTGCTTGATTACTTCACACTGCGGCAGATATCACAAGGTGAGATAATTGAGGATGATCGCATTGATATCAGCAAGTCGTTGATGCTACCACCAGTTCCAGGCCGCGTGGTTCTGGAAGATACGAATCAACCCACTGGCTTACCTCTGGGATGGCAATTCATGAAGCCGGTAAAGTATCGATTCGAAGCAATTGATGAGCTGGAAGGCGAGGCAGCTATCCGGATTGATGTTGATCGTGATGAGGATGGGCTAACGCTGTTGACACCCACATTTCCAGTTCAGCCGCGCGCGCTGATGTATTTTTCTGCCAAACTTCGTGTACAGAGTCTGGCTAATCAGTCCGCCAATATCGCCATGGTGTATTTTGATAAAGGCGGCCAGCCCATCGCGCAGCAATGGGTGAACATGGAAGGAATCACCGGCAGTACTGACTGGGTGAGACAAGTCTATTTGTACAGCGTTCCTGAGGGTGCCACTCAAGCAACTATCGGCTTTACGGTCTATGCCAACAGCATCAACTACTATCCGGAATCAGGGAAAGTGTGGATCGGCGATTTTCGGTTTGAGCCATACTAGTCCGCAATCATCAAGGTGTCGCCTTGGGTCTCCGTCAAGTTCAATCCCCTTGCTTGGTCCAACGAGTTAGCGTCGGACAACTCAAATGCTAGCGCAAAAGATAAACGAGACAGAAATGCTTGCTTGCAATGGATGCGCCGGGCATCGTCGCAGGTCCCAGGTCGAGCGCGTTCAAGCTCTATTTTCGGCCTGTGCCCCAAGGGATCCGCGCCGCCATTATTGGCTTTGCCATTTGTCCGAACAGTGTGATGCCGACAGTTGAGACCGGGTACGTGTGGTTTGATGACTTCCGCTTTGAGATCTACTCGCTTCGCTAGCATACCACGTGTGGAAGGACCGCAAGACCAACATGGAGATTATTCAGCGTAAAGAGTCATTGGTGATTCAGACGTCACGCTATTCACTCCACTGGCAGGCAGCAAAGGGGCTCTACGTCTTTCTGCACACCTCCGGATTTCACCAGCCGCTGTTAATTCCTTCTGCATGCCAGCCTCCTCACAAACAAGATTACGAGATGAAACTGGACCAGCAGCCTCTAGTGACGCACAAATCTTCGTCTGAGCTGCATTTGCAGTGGAGTGGCAAAAGTAGTAGATGGACGCGCAAAGAGTATGTGTTCGTGTGCAGGGAAGATGTGCTCGAATACTTCTACATACTGTATGGGAAGGGGCGAATTGACACGCTGCGGTTTTTTGAAGCAGCCCCATCGGCCACCATGCGCAAGGCATGGGGAATTCAAAGCCGTTCACGAACCCGGACCCACCAGCGCACTCTGCGGTTGGCTTCTCCTGTGCGGTTTGACGCGGTGTTCAATCCTGAGCCCAACGGTGACGATCAGCAGATTATCAGCGCAAAACAAAATGCAAAGATCAGCGTGAATAACGATCCGGCCTACTGCGGCCAGAATTGGTTTTTTACCCCCGGTATTCTCTGCTTTGCGTTTGGCAAGCCCGCAGATCGGCATTGGCTTGGGGCAGGGCTCGTTGTTAGTCCCGGCAGCTATAACTTTAGCGACTATGAGTATCGCGGTGGCACAGGCTTTGGCCTTGCCCTGCGCTACTTCGGATACACAAAAGTTCAGGGACGTTTCGAGTCGCCCCATCTCCTGTTTACCTTCGGGAGTTCAGGGGCAGAGGTAGTGAAACGCTATGTCGAGCGGCTGGCAGAACACGGCCGGGTTGAGCTTCACCCAAAGCGACAGCCAGGTTGGTGGCGCGGCCCGATTGTGTGTGGCTGGGGCGAGCAATGCTATCAGAGCGACTTTTTTAATCTCAAGGGGGCAAAGGATAGGGCTGAGGAGAAATCCGCTCCCATGTACGCTAATCAGGCCAATTACGAGCAGTTCGTCCGGCTACTCAAGCACCGGCGGTTGCCGTATCGCATATTGATCATTGACGATAAGTGGCAGAGCGAACGGGGCCTTCCAGCGACGGACCTTGGAAAATGGCCTGATCTGCGCGGGTTCATTGACCGTATGCATCGGCAGGGAAAGAGGGTGCTTCTCTGGTGGGGGCTCTTTACGGGCGAAGGAGTGCCCAGCGAGATGTGTATTGTCCAAAACGGCAGAAAGCTGAGTGAGGATCCGACCCATCCGGAGTTTCAGCGCAAGCTCAGGCATGCAATCCGATTCATGCTTTCCTCTGGTCGCGGTTGTTTGAACGCCGACGGATTTAAGATTGACTTTACGGCAAATATTCCGACCGGTTATGGGTGCCGTCTTCATGGCTCAATCTGGGGCATCGAGCTTCTGAAAGTCTATCTGGATCTCATCTATTCGACGGCTAAGCAAGTTAAGCACGATGCCCTGATTATTGCCCATGCAGCGAATCCCTATTTTGCCTCTGTCATTGATATGTTACGTCTGAACGACATCTGTAACGCACGACAATCTATAGTTGGGAAAATGCGCTTTCGTGCGCGTATGGCCAGGTTGGCCAACCCACATTGGCTAATTGATATGGATAACTGGCCTTGCCCAAGCCTGAGAGCCTGGCGTGAATACATGCGTGTGCAGCCACGCTATGGTGTTCCCTCGCTTTATTATCTCACGCACATTGACACGACCGGCCAACGGATTCCGGATGCCGCGTGGAAGGAACTCCGGACGCTTTGGAATAAGTACCTGAAAAGCGTGCGGTGAGAAGCCGCCTATCAGCTTACATCCCTGGTGACATTCTCATGGTGGTAAGAAAGGAAGTCATCTTTGGAGGGATGCGGCCGGAGTGTATGGATAAGGATGTTCTTTTCAGGAAGCATTTTCTTAAGCTCTTTGTGAAGAGGAGGACAGAAGAACACTGAGGTACTATTGAGCTTGTGGAGAAGTCGCTTGCCTTTGCCGGAATAATTTCTCACCTCAATTTTTGTTTTGCCTGGATAGGTCTTCGCGAGATGTTTGAGCATCTTCAGTGTTTTGACATTCTCGCCGTCCAGATTCAGCGCAATTTTTATAGTCACCTCCGCAGCTTTTTGCACCTCCGCCAGGGTATGGATGCAGTGAGCTCTTATCATGCTCTGGTCTTTGTTGCCACAAATGCGTCCACCGATCAATACAGGTAGGGTGCTCGTAAGAGCCCGTCCAGCGCGTTTAGCAACTCTTGGTGGGACGCTTACCAGATAGCCTTCGAAGTCAAGAATGAGTGCGGTGTCGCTGCCCACCAGGGGGCCCTCGCGATCAATGTGGTCAATGTAACCTACCAGATATTGATAAGTCCCTTCGAGTTTTGGCATGATACCATACGGGCTGATCGCCCGTATTTTACGGATAAGATCCTGATACGGCGACAATGGATCGTAGGTTATGGCGTATCCGGCAGCGTCAATTTCATACTTGATAAGGGTTTCAAGTGGGAGCTCTGCCACCTCTGATGTCCCGGCGTCCGAGGTTGTGATTGGTTGTACCTTAACGCCGGGCAAATCAAAGAAAGACGGCGTAAGGTCCTCCTCCCCCTCCTCCTTTTGACGCGTAGTCTGGATCAGCCCCGGAAGCATTTGCAGCATCTGTGAGCGCTTGGTGCCAAACGAATCCAAAACACCAGTTTTAATCATACTGACAATCAGACGAGCATGCAGAAGTTTTGGATCTGTCCGCTTACACAAATCTTCCAGATCGTTAAATGCTCCACCTTTCCTGACGGTTTCGATCTCATGAAAGGCTTTTTCACCCATGCCGTGCACAATCATCATGCCTGTGCGGATGGCCTTGCCTTCCTGAGTAAACGTATAGCTGCTGAGATTGACGTCGGGAAGCAGAATTCTTATCCCCATATAGCGTGCTTCGCGGAGGAGAATAGTGAATCGCTTGCGATGCTGATGCGAGTTCGTCAGGATGGCAGTCATGAAGGAAAGCGGATAGTGAGCTTTTAGATACGCACACCAGTAGGTCAAGATACAATCAGAAATCTGGTGGACAATATTATGATCGCTTGCGCTTGTCTTTGTTCGATTCCGGGCGCTCTCGGTTTTTACCTTCAGAAGCTGAAGAATGTTACGGGGCCGATGAACGCGCAGCAGAGATTTCAACGTTATGGAGTGGAACGGCGGAATGCCGTTCGTGAGTCCACGGCTGAGGAGCTGAAACGTGGGCACGTCGTTCAAAGGGATTTTTTCGAGGCTGAACGAGCGGTTTTCCTGGTTGCGGATCCAGAATATCGTATCGTCAAGAATGTCGAGTAGGGGACGAGCAATAATATTGAGATGAGGGAGTCCAAGTAGATCGAGGGATGCAGCTTCCATTTGAGTCACACCGAGCGGAGTGTTGCTGAACTCGCGTGGCACCAACTCGTTCAGATGCTCGCCGGAAATCACCAGGTGCCCTGTCATTGGCTTCAAGGCGCGCGGTCGCGGATGCAGCGAGGCGATGATGCAGGAAAGGAGGCGCGGAGTTGTAAGCGCCAGTCCCTGCGAATTTTGACTCACTAGATCCCCTAACGAGCCAGGCGAGCACGATGATTGCGACTGGAAAGCAGGTGAGGCCAGCAATCCCCCGATGCGGTGCTTCGGCACGTTTGCCCACAGGCACAGTTCCGTCAAGAGTGTTCCTTTGTGCCAATACTGGTACTTCCCCACGGCTGCAAGGCAAGACTCCGGATACAGCTGTTGCAGATAGGTCGTGATAGTCGTAAGGTGCTTAGTTGGCACCTCAATGGTCAGCATGGGAGAGGACGCTTCCCCTACAATGAATCCCTGAAACTTGATATGGTACTCAAGAGGATCAATGTCTGTAAGGCCCAGCACGTATGCAACAACGCTGGAGACAATATTTCCCTTCCCGATCCCTTTTATGATGTGCTTTTCACGAAGAAACTGCGTGAGTTTCTGAAGAAGGATGATGCAATGAATTAAGCCGTTATTTTTGATGTAGTCGAATTCTTCGTTCAAGCGGTCTTTCAGCTCGTTGCTGAGGAAACCATACTTTTTTGTAGCTTCACGAAATGCCAGATCCCATAGAAACGACTCAGCGTCCTGTCCCCGATCAAAGTCCAGTAGCGGAAAACGCGGTGGACGTGGCTCGAGCACAAAGCCACAGCGCTGTGCAATCTCCACCGTTGCCTGGATCGCCCTCGGATGCGCAGCAAATTTCTCGCTCATCTCTGTTTCGCTGGCTAAATGGCGGGTGACCTTACCAGGGCGGTAGAAAGCATCCACTGTCGCGTCAGGTCGGACAGGTGTGCGCTTGAGAAACTGGAAGCACAGTTCTTCTTCTGGATGCAGGTGATGCACGTTATTCGTAGCCACGGTTGGAATGCCGAGGAAATGTGAAAGCTGAATCAGGCGATTGTTCACAACTCCTCGCTGCGGTTCTCCTGTTTCCTGAAGCTCGAAATAGACATTTGCCTTCCCGAACGCGCACACCAGTGCCTCCAGGTATCGCTCAGCTACCTCAGGATTACGTCCGAGAAGCAGGTGTGCGAGTTCACCCCGGATGCAGCCTGTCAGGGCCAGGAGCCCTGTGCTATGTCGCGCAAGGTCGCTAAACGCTACATGAGGCTTGCCCGTACCAGCGTTCTTATGTGCCAGCGTTATTAGAGAGACGAGGTTTCGATAGCCTTTTTCGCTCTCTACGAGGAGGGTAAGGTGATGTGTTGTGCCAGAATAATGGGAGGTCTCAAAGGGAAGAACGTCGAGTTCACATCCGATGATTGGCTGAAGCCCGCAACTGCGGGCCGTTCGGGTAAATTCAATAATCCCACCGAGGGAGTTATGATCCGTCAGTGCCATGGCGCTCATGCCTAGCTGCTCGGCCTTATGCACCAACGCGGAAACTGACGGAACACCATCGCTAAGGCTGAAGTGACTATGAACGTGACAATGGACAAACTGCTGGAGCGCCATTCCTACAATCGTCTCGAGATCGGTTTATATACTGCGGCACACTGCGCAAGGACTGACGAAAATTCTTGAGCGGCCCTGAATATATGTCTGCTTTAATGCTAATAATTTTGCGCACCCCAGTGGCAGATGTCAACCGTTTAAGCAACTGACGGCTGGTGCGGCTAGTGTGGAAATTTTGCATATTTCCACGTTTTTTTGCTTTACTGCATTCAAGATCGTCTGTATTTTACGTCTGACTTTGGCTGAAGCGCTCTTCTCGCGTTTGAGAGCAGAAGAAACAAGTTGCAAATAACAGAACGTGTCTGCAAGGAACTCCTCTACTATGCAGGCTTTGCATAATGCACGGTCACGGCCGTTAACGTGGATTCTGGGATTTGTGTTTCTTGGAATTCTTGGCGGCAGTTTTCATCTCTTCGGCACCCGATTTGCTTCAACAAGCCTTTTCCTGGGATTTTACCTTCTTCTGTACCCTGCGGCAATCGTTTTTCTGATAGTGATGCTCAGCATCGGCATTGGCCATGCCGCATTGCAGATACTCCGGCTGTCTTTTTCCAGACATCGCTACGAGTATTATTTCTCAGCCCTGCTGGGACTTGGCATAGTGTCGCATGCTGTGCTGTTCATGGGCCTGCTGCACGGTTACCGGCATCACTGGGTGATGTTTGCAATGTTGATCGGGCTTCTGGCCGTGGCCAGGCGAATCGCAACGTTTTTCCGTCTTTTTTGGCAATGGGTGAGTAGGCAGGTTGTGTCCCCATGGCAGGCTGGCGAAATGCTGCTGCTATTTCTCGTGGCGATTTGTGTGATCATATATCTCGCTGCTGCCATGATGCCACCCGTAGACTACGATGTGCTTGAGTATCATCTTGGTGTGCCGAAGACATATATCCAACACGGAGGGATTTGTCCTATCCCGTACAACTTCTTCAGCAGCCTACCATGTAGTGTTGAAATGCTCTACGTTCTGGGATTGTTGTTGGAAGGGGAAGTAAGTAATGGCACGCCTCACCTGATCACCTTTGTCTTCTACGCACTGAGCGGGATGGGAATCTTTCTGATGCTATCGCGTTTGGGGCTGAAGCGCATGTGGTGCCTTGCTGGGCTTGTTTTGTTTTCCATCCATCCGATCGTCTTCAAGAGCGGTCTTGATGCATTTAATGATCTTGGCACCAGTGGCTTTATCATTGCAGCGCTTCTGGCGTTGGTGTTTTGGATCCAGGAGCGCCAAAGATCGTATTTTCTGCTGAGCGGGGTGTGCTTAGGATTTGCCATTGCTACGAAATACACAGCTATAGGTCTCTATGTTATCCCATATTGCATGGTACTTCTTCCCCTGGGGCTATTTTTGTGTGGTATCAGCAGTCGCCCGACAGAATCACCGGCCCAGGACGTCACTCCAGGTATCAGAGCAGCCGGCAGTAACGTAGCCGCTAAAGCTCAAGTCACTCGATTTTTTAGGGCGTATATTATCTCTTTGATCTGTTTGGTCGGGATTGTCGTGCTTGTGTTTGCGCCAATTGCGATCAAGAATCTCATTTCAACTGGTAATCCCGTTTACCCATTTCTTTCCACGATTTTTCCCATGTCGGGCTGGACATCGGAGCAGGCCGAGTTTCTGGTGAATGTTCATCATCCCGTTCCGCTTTTATCTTCTACATACGTCGTGACAGTTCTGCAGCGCACCGTGGTCCCGGGCATCTTTTTTCTGGCCGTGCCTGTTCTGGTTCTCTTTTTGCGTAAAGTCGTATCCATCGAGACCGGATTGATGGCATACGGTGTGCTGGGATTCCTGGTGTGGAACCTCCTGGCGCAGAGCGCAGATAGGTTTCTCACGTCCTACATTGCGGTGGCTGTTATTGTGGCAATACTGGTGATCAGCGAAGTCGGCTCATGGCGCGTTATAGGCCCTATTGTACTGTCCGGATGCGCACTCTTCGGCCTTGCCGGGATGTATGTACTCTTTGCCAAGTCTCAAGCCTTCCACATTCCCCAGGTAGCTCTGGCCATCGAGTCCCGCAGCGAGTTTCAGAAGCGATTTCTGTGGCCGCTCGCTGATGCTGCAAACTATGTCAACACGCAGCTGGAGCCGGATGCCAAACTGCTGTTCATTTACGAAGCACGGACGTATCCGTTCGACAGATCGGTGCTTGTCAACACGGTGTTTGACCAAAGTCCCATGTTGCTCATGGCAAAACAGGTTTCTTCTGCCCAAGCTCTAGCGGGCCTGCTAAAAGCACAGGGTTTTACCCACTGTCTTGTAAACGAGCATGAACTCAAGCGCCTTATTCAGTTCTACGGGCCACGGGATGAGCTCCGAGAGCGTGGACTTGAGCCGTTGCTGGAATTAGCGCCGCATCATCTGATTAGTTACCCGGAGTTCTACGCGCCGTATTTCCTGGATCCAGAATATCCACAGCACGAGGGAAAGCTACGACAGTTTCTGTGGCTTCTGCGCCAGTCCGTTATATTTCAGGAGGGGCGTGAAGGTGGGCCTCAGCTTTACATTGCACGGGTGCCCTAGTTGAGTTTTCCAACAACTTCATGGAGAGGAGGTAGATAATGTCGGCTGATTTTCTTCCCAATCTGTTGAGTGAGATGAGCAATTGGGCCTGGGGCCCGCACATGGTGATTTTGCTTGTTGGAACCGGTTTGTTTCTAAGTGTACGGCTGAGGTTTCTCCAAATTCGCAAGCTGCGCCACAGCGTTGAATGCATCTCAGGGAAGTATGACGATCCGCGAGAAGCAGGCGATATAACGCACTTCCAGGCACTGTGCGCCGCGCTCTCCGCAACAATCGGCACAGGCAATATTGCAGGTGTCGCCACAGCCATTGCTTCGGGCGGGCCAGGGGCGGTCTTCTGGATGTGGGTGACTGCCATTGTCGGCATGGCCACAAAGTATACTTCCTGTTCCCTGGCGCTTAAATACCGTATAATTCATAAAGACGGCAGTGCTAGCGGAGGGCCGATGTATTTTCTCGCACGTGGGCTTGGCTTCAAGTGGCTGGGCGCGATGTTTGCCTTCTTCGCAATGATCGCTTCGTTTGGAATTGGCGACATGGTGCAAGCCAACTCTGTGGTTGACGGCCTGGGGTTTATTCTGCCTGCGAAGATTGGCGAGGTTACTCTCTTCTCCATTCCCGTTTATAAGTGGGTTGTGGGCCTCGTGCTTGCCCTGCTCGTGGGTCTTGTTATCATTGGCGGAATTCGCCGGATCGCCAAGGTAGCCTCTCGCATTGTTCCGTTCATGTGCGTCGTATACGTTCTGAGCGCCCTGGTTATTCTTGTCATTCATGCGGATAAGATTGTCGAGGCATTTGGCATGATCTTTCGCTATGCTTTTACACCTTATGCAGCAGGCGGAGGCTTTATGGGAGTGGTGGTGCAACAGACGATCCGTTTCGGCGTTGCCCGCGGCGTATTCTCCAATGAGTCGGGTCTGGGTAGTGCGCCTATGGCACACGCAGCCGCAAAGACCCGGGAAATGGCGCGCGAAGGATTTGTAGCCATGATCGGGCCATTTATTGATACCATCATCATCTGCTCGATGACCGCACTTGTGATTATCTTAACCGGCGTTTGGAACAGCGGCGAAACCGGTGCCTCGCTATCGGCGATGGCCTTCGAGACTGGACTCCCCATATACGGCCTCGGCAAGTATGTCGTCTCCTTTGGACTGATTTTCTTTGCCTATTCTACGATGATCAGCTGGTCATACTACGGCGATCGATGCAGTGAATATCTGTTTGGGCCCAAAGCGATCATGCCTTACCGCTGTCTGTTCATCGTGTTTGTTGTTGTTGGAGCAGTGGTGAGGCTTCAGCATGTGTGGGATATCTCGGACATCATGAATGCCTTTATGGCTTTCCCAAATCTGGTTGCCTTGCTTGGGCTTTCAGGTGTTATGGCGGCAGAGACCAGGAGCTATCTGCAACGCTACAATGTTTAATAAGACTCCAATCTCGGTGCTTTACTTCGGAGCGCAATGTAATGTGAGGTCTTATTGCTTTTCGCATAAATAAAGAAACAGCCAAAGCCGCTGAAGAGCTTATTTTTGTGCGAATGCTTGGCCTTCAACTGTGCCATTCAACGTGGCACGGGCATCACGCCACAGGCGCATTTTCAACTTGCCCGTGTAGATTCATCCGCCTAGGCGGATGCCACGCATAGAACAAAAAGAGGTTCTTGGGATTCCATAGTAGGGGCGTTTAATTAAACGCCCCTACATACTGTACCGTTATCTATAGAAATCTAAACAGAACAGGTCGCAATGACTTCGACTTTCAGCACCCATTAATCGGCGGTCTTGTGCTGCGTACCGGCCTTGTGGCGGGTTGTCCAGAAGTACAGAGCAAGGCCAATTATAATGACAGAGAGGATCTGCGAGGTAGAGAGGGCATTAAGCCAGATGCCTCGGTCAGGATCGCCCCGGAAAAATTCGATAAGAAATCGCACCCCAGAGTAAAGCAACAGATACAGAAGCAGGAGCTGACCATCAAAGTGTTTTCTGCGCGCTACTAGCATAAGTATCACAAAAATCAGCAGGTTCGCGCCGCTCTCAAACAACTGCGTGGGATAAACGGGCAGGGAGTGCGTAGCCCCCGCGTCGAGCAGTCCATCGCTCCAGTGGTCAACAAAAGCTCCGCTACCCACGTACTCTCCTGATTTATCAAATACAGCGGGAAACCGGACTCCAAGAAAGCGCAACCCGGCACCAACAGGCTTCCCATAGCAACAGCCAGCAGAGAAGCAGCCCAGGCGACCAAAGAAATGTGCAAGCGGAATTGAGGGGGCAATCACATCGGCGACCTGCCAGAACGGCAACTGATGTCGCCGGATGTAGATCATGCCCACAGCAACTGCGCCTCCAATTGCCCCGAGGAATACAAAACCTTGCCGCGCGAAAAGTATCTTGAATGGCGACTCAAGAAATGCAGGGAAATAGACAATAATATATAGCAGCCGGGCACCAACAATTCCTCCGAGGATACAGAAAAAAATTAAATCCATAATGACGTTTTCCTTGATGTGTGCCTTATGAGCATGGCGGACTGCCAGGATTACTCCCAGCAGCACGCCAATCCCAACAAGCACACCATACGTGCCGATGTAAAAATTTTTGGTCACATAGAATAGAATAGGATGCATAGAGACCTCCCACGAAGCAGGGTTAGGAGGATTTCGATTTTGATCTGGCAGCCAAGGTGCCGAGCAGTGCGTGAACCTCTTTTAGCTGCTCAACAATTGGAATTTGCTGAGGACATTTCGGTTCGCACTCACCACACTCGGTGCAGGCGTCCGCGCTGAAACCCGGGACCCAATGTCCTTTTGATCCAAGCAACCGGTAATTGGTTCTCGCCCAATCTGTCAAATCATAGACAATAGCGTAGTTGCGATACCTAAAAATCTCGGGGATGTTCACTTTCTGTGGGCACGGTATGCAATAGTCGCATCCAGTGCAGAAGCGGTCGCCGAGCGCCTTGAGCTGCTCCAGAGTCGCCTGGATGGCCGCGAGTTCCTCGCCTGAGAGAGGGGCAGAGCGGTTTGCTGTAGCAACATTCTCTTCCACCTGGGCAATGCTACTCATCCCTGACAGGGCCGAGGAGACTGCGGGATTTGCCCACACGAAGCGCAGGGCCAGTGCTGCATTACTTTGCGCCTTCACGGGTTTAAGACTCTTAATTACCTGCGAGGGTTGGGCCAACATACCGCCGGCAACTGGCCCCATAACGAATACACCGAGCCCATGGCGATACGCCGCCTCAATTGCCTGTGCTTGCGACTGATTCACCAGGTTATACTGAATTGTCATGCAGTCGAATTCCCCGGATTCAATCAGGGGAATGGCGTGCTCAACCGCGTCATGCCAGGAGAAGCAGATATGCCGGATCAGCCCTTGCTCCTTCGCCTGTTTGGCAACTGCAAGAGGCCCGTCAGGCTTCAAGAGGATCGTCTCCCACATTGTTTTATTGAGGCTCCACATGTGATAGAGGTCAATCGTTTCCACGCCCATGGTGCGAAGCGACCCTTCGAGCTGCCGGCGCGAGGCAGCGGCCGTTGGGTTTTGCTGCACCGGGTTTTTCGTCGAGAGCAATACGCTATCACGGTAGCCCCTGAGCGCCTTGCCGACAATGGTCTCGCTACGATTTTTACAATAGTAGGGGGCAGTATCAATCACATTCACGCCAAGATCAAAGGCGCGCTGAATAACAGCAATGGCCTCATCCTCATTCTCAGGCAGGCGCATAGCGCCAAACCCCAGCATGGAGACCTGAAGCCCTGTAATGCCAAGCGGTCGGTATTGCATTGACGAAAAGGTTCCTTGCCGTTGCGTGTACGTGGCGACGCTACTATCCGAGAAGCGACGAGGCGAAAAGTGGTTTTTCCGCCCTCAATAGAGCACCTATTGGCAATGCGCTCTGTCTCAAAAAAACCGTTGCACGCACGGTTTTTCTCTCTGACAGATACGCGCTAATGTGCTATAATATAGTTTTATAACAGAGACGCAAGAAATTTTCTTGATACGAATTGGTGCACTCGAAACGTTGGTTTGGCACGCTTGAGGCATTTGTGCTCTAATTTTGGGCAAATATTCGCCGCTCAGCTTCTCTGAAACTTGAGCTGCCAAATCGTTAGCCAATAAACTCTTGACATGGATAGCCTCTTAGCTACATTTTCATAACAGTAAATACAGGAGACTTTTGTGAATTTTGCGACATGAACCAAGAGGCTTACGGAAAAACTGACATTGGCTTGAAGCGGACTCACAACGAGGATAACTATACCATTGTTGATGATCTCGGCCTGTATCTTGTGGCTGATGGAATGGGAGGCCACAATGCCGGTGAGGTCGCGAGCCGCACGACCATTAATACTATCGTAAAGTTCATCCGTCGCTGTTTGGCAGACTCGCAGCTCACCTGGCCATTTGGCGTTGATGCAAACATTTCAGAAGCCGAAAATATGTTTCTCACTTCAATACGCCTGGCCAATAAAGAGCTTTGCCAGCTGGCAACCCAGGATCCCAACTATAGTGGCATGGGAACCACCATTGCCGGAGTGTTTATGGACGGCGATAAGGCGTGCGTGGTGAATGTGGGTGATTCGCGCATCTATCGTATTCGGGGCGATGAAATACTCCAACTTACGGTTGACCACTCTTGGGTGAGCGAGCAACTGCAAAAAAAACTCATCACAAAAGAAGAGGCGCGTAATCATCGCTGGAGAAATGTAATTACCCGCGCTCTGGGCAACCGTAACAGTGTAGAGATTGACGTGAACACCGTAGACGTAGCCCCCGGCGATCGGCTCCTGCTCTGTACTGATGGACTTTCAGGCATGGTCAAAGATGAGGAGATCAGAGAAGTCGTATGCAGCATGGGAGATAATCTTGAGCTAGCCGGTCAGACGCTCGTGCAAAAGGCCAACGAATATGGAGGCCTGGATAATATTACACTGGTTCTCATAAAATTCCTGCCCGAGGATTAACACTACTCCAACCTGCACTTAGCTTTTTCTGATTCTTCCCAGATATCTAAGAGCCCCAAGCAAAATGAATGTTTTGAATATCTACAGGGCTTACATACTTCGGAACTTTAATAAGAAAGTGGCACGGACATCACGCCACAGGCGCATTTTCAACCTGCCCGTGGAGATTCATCCGCCTGGACGGATGCCACGCATAGAACAAAAAGAGGTTCTTGGCATTCCATAGTGGGTAGTTGTAGGGGCGTTTAATTAAACGCCCCTACATGCTGCATATCTAATAAGGTTGACAGAGCTACGGCTTTCTTCTACGATTCTCCCAACATGCGCGTACTCCGAGGGCATCGGGGAATTGCAGAGACAAAGCATATTTGTCAGACAGCTTCATTCTCATGGAACGTGATGCCCAATATGAGCGAAGTTGAAAA
>CAZVVA010000004.1:28616-41504 GCA_964630455.1 uncultured Candidatus Sumerlaeota bacterium | reverse complement strand
CCTTCAAGTTCTTGATAAGGCGGTTTAGTGCGTGTGCCACGCTCGCTATTTCCTGAATAGACGGTACCTTGACCGGGATAAGATTCTCGGCTGAAATAAATTGCACTTCTTTTTCCAGTTCTCTGAGGGGGTGAAGGCTACGAACTACGACAAACCAACCGGAAAGCAAGAGCAGAAAGAGTCCAATGCCAAGGGCCGCGGAAGTGAGTTTCAGAATTCCCCAAAATTGCCTATCCGTGTCACTGCGGTCAAGCGCAGCAAGGAATAGAAGTTCGTTGCTTTTTTCAATAATAGCGGCTGCCTCTTGTCGGGAACTAAAAGAGTGTTCCTCGTCTGAAGTGCTTTCCGGGGTTTCTATGGAGTCTTTGTGGGAATATTCACGCAAAGCGATGCAACGCACGCTTTTGTCGCCAATACGGGTGTTCCAGAAAAAGGATTTCCCAGGAGCAATATCTTCCAGGGACACAGGTACATCTAGCTTTTCTGAGCCCAATGATTCCGAGCGCTCAAATTCCGTGTTATCGGAGATGCGGAGAATCATAAAATAGGCCTTGGGGTCAGGACCGCTGAAGTCGCGCATTACGTCGTCAGAGAATTCAAATTCAATCTCTCCATCTGGTTCTATCTCGGTGAGGATGGCCATGCTTTCGGCACGCGCTTTCAGGGCGTTGTCCAGGGCATTATTAAGAGCACGATAGCTTTGCCTCAGAATCATCCCCTCAGCCAAAATAAAGACGAGAGCAGTGATTACAAATAAGCGGACGAGAATTTGCCGCTTCAGGCTTTTGTACGTTTGTTTCATTCAAGTCCAGCTTTCATTCAATAATGTAGCCCATCCCCCGACGGGTTTTAATTAGAGAAGGTTTTCCCTGCTTGTCAATCTTTTTGCGAAGGGAGCAAATCGCTGCGTCAATAACATTACTCATTGGTTCTACGCGCTCATCGTAGATGTGCTCTTCAATTTCTCTTCGGCGCACGACCGTTCCCTTTCGCATAGCAAGAAACTCGAGGAGAGCATATTCACGAGGGGGTAATTCGATTGCCTTGGCCTTCTGGGTCACCATGCGTTTAGTCGTGTCAATTTGCAGGTGTCCAATAGAGATGAAGGGTTTTTTTATCCCATAGCGTCGGCGCACGAGGGCTTGCACGCGGGCAAGAAGTTCCTCGAAAGCAAAGGGCTTCACCAGATAATCATCTGCACCGCTTTGTAAGCCTTCCACCCTGTCTTCTACCGTATCTTTTGCCGTGAGAATCAGTACGTGAACAGTTTTTTCTTGCTCTCGAAGACGCCGAAGAATGGTGAGGCCATCCAATCTGGGGAGCATTAAATCGAGGATAATGACATCATAGTCGTAAGATTCGGCAGACCAGAGACCGTCTTCGCCGTCGCCGGTCACGTCAATGCGATAACCAGCTTTTTTTAGCCCCATTGCTAAAGAACGCTGAAGCCGTTTTGAATCTTCAATCAATAAAATGCGCATGGTCTTATTCTGAATTAAAGGAGATTGTAGTTTCTAAATGGGCAGATGTTAGAAATTTGATCTAAACACAACTTAACTCTATGTAATGCTGACTATATATTTCAACATAATTTTCTATTTGGCGACGAGATCTGTGGGCGTGCCGGGTTTGAATAGACGTTAAGACACGGGCACGGGGAGCGCAGGTGTTACTAGAGGTAAACAGGTGAAGAAGGGTTAAAAAAGGTTAATTTTTTGAACTGGTTTGGCCAATTTCACAGCGTTGAAACTGGGTTTGAAGAAAATTTATAATGTTATTGGCTTTGGACGGCGTGAACGCCTACGGCGAACATAGTAAGGTAGGTTAGCTCGATATGCTTTTATACTTCCAAAAATAACCTTAGCATCTAGTCGGAAGTCGTTCATTTCAAGGGTTGCTCTCTCACTTTGGGTGCTATCGAGTGAATCAACTAATGGCCGGCCAAATTCTTTGAGCTTGTGTCTTGAATTGATTAAAGGGAAAAGATGAACATAGGCTTTGTGATCCCAGACACGGTCAATAACGAAAGCGCCCTTTTTTCCGAGAGGTTTTGTATTAGGGAAAGCCTCTGTGAGTCGTGATTCAGGTAAGTTCCTCAGACAACAAAAGCAATGAATGTTAATGTACTCGCTAATAGAGTGGTCCCAATTAGATACGAAATGGGCCGCATAGTTGGTTCTTATTGAGTACTCAATATGCTTCTTGGAAAAGCTTTGCCCACAAAGGACGGTGCAGCATATGCATTTCCCTGCTGTTTTCTTCAAGGAAATTACGCCAAAAATTCCATGAGGCTCATAATAATTACGTATCCTCAGGCCAAAATAGTGCAAGGGACGTACCCAGAAATGCTTAGAGCGTAGACGGTATAGAAAATAATCCTGGATGATTTTCAACTGATCACGGACGGAAAGAGATCTGAAATCCTTGCGATCTTTTTGCAGTTTCTTGTCAATTTGGATGGTTCTGATAAGTGGCCGGATAATATAATTTATCCTCTGCTTTAGTCGCTTAGTGAAAGTCTTGTCATTAAGGTCACGCCAAGTGACGATTTTTTTCATTTCCAGGTCGAAATGAACGCGGAGACGGTCATCCTGCTGGGCACGGCTAAGATGGTCTGCCCTGGCAGTGTATACTACAGGTATCTCCCTCTCCGCGAAGCCCACCTCGTAATAAACTGAGGGTCGAGCATAAGTCAAGTCACCAAGAACAAAGTCAGCCTCTCGTAGCATACGAATGATGTAGTTGTTCAAATCGTCCCTGTGCTGTCTCCGGTCGACGCGAATCGGCGTGATTCCAAGATCACGAAGGGTGGGTAGGATGAACTTGTTGTATACTGCATCACAATCATTGCGACCAAACGCCATTGCGATAAAGCATCTGAGGCGTTTTTGTGCCATTGTAAGCTCCTAAATTTGATATCTAAATGCTTCCCTTTTTCTATTAATGGCTTTGCTTGGGGGGATTCTTTCTCACGCTGTTATTGGAAAGGTCTTCTACTATTGCTTCTGGCAAAGTTTCAGACAGGAAGTGAAAGTAAGCGCGCATTCCGAATCTTTGCAGTAGTAGAATGCTGATTGAATCTTTCGTCTCAGGATCAAGTTGCTCTGTATGGTTAATTGTTATGAGATTTGGCTCACTAAAGGCAATCATGCTAGCCTCAACGCCTGAAGGTATTAAATCTGTAATGAAATCGAATATTTTCTCTAGATAAGCTTCCTCGTGACGATATACCCTGCTTTTACCCAGACGTTGGATCTTTTCCAAATTATCAATTTTCTTTCCCAACCAATCCATCTGTAGTGAGAAATACTCTAGTTTGGCATCCGGGCCAGATTCTACTTTGTACGGAGCTGCCTCGAATTTCAGGCCGAAGTACTTCCACAATGTATTCTCTCCCTTGCTTCGCTTAGCGGATTCAGTAAGATGCTGTGCCAGTTTTTTAACTTCATTTTGGATATCCCAACCATCGAGGGAACTCTTATATTCTATGTAATTCAAAATAGTGGTATCGAAGGGAACCCGGTCCTTTGGTGTATGTTCATCCTTCACAATGCAAACAGGCTTGTTCAATGCGCACCTGATGCCGAATTCAAAGAAGACGTTCGGATTCAGACAGGATATGTCGCAAAGGACGAGATCGGCGGTTTCAAGATTCTCAATAATATTTGCCTGGATCAGGTCAGACCCCTTGGCAATGGGTGGTATGGGGACATAGCCCGCTTGCTCTGTAGCGGGAACGAAGAGATGATTCAGGATATGTTCGAAATGATCCTCACCATCACGGTATTTTCCCAGCATAACCTCGGGTACACTGATGGGCATAATCATAAAGCACTGCTTTTTATCAGACATGCGTTGTTCCTCCTATGACAATGTCTCCCAGCGTTGATTTTTCTTTAGATTCGCTCCGAGTATATCAGCGCGAAAGGGCAACTTACTTATATATCATGAGTGTAAATGACTTTCAAGCACAAAAATCATCCTGAGGCTCAATTTTCGTAGTTGGGTTCGATTTCTTCGGGCAAATCCCATGGCTCTGGGGCTGGCTTAACGAGGGGGGACGAGGGGGACGAGTTCGGCGACGGATTTGTGGCCGAGGAGGTGGAGGAAGCGCATGATGAGTTCCTTTTCCAGCTGGGTCCATTCAGCAGGGGTTTTGTCGGTGCAGTCAATATGCGCGCCGGCCATCATGTCGTGTCCACCAGCTGCACCGCGCCGTCCAATGAGCCGACGTATGCGCCGGTCCGCCTTGCCTCTGACATTTGTCGTGCGGATGGACATTACGAGCATGTTTTTGTAGCGACCCAGACAAATAGACCAGCTTATCCTTTCCAGAGTGAGTAATAGATCGGCAATCTGGGCAACGACATCGGGATAGCTGACTGTCCCCAGGCGTGTGCCGACGACATTTTTGTGCGTGAAGGCGTGGTTTATAGCAGAGTTGAGGTGGGCGAAATAGGCTTTCTGGACTGTGGGGTTTTCGATTTTTGCGAGGAGGCGTTTGTTGGTCAGTGGGAAGAGGCGGAGATACATTTCTTCGTCAATCGTACCGGCTTCGCGGCCAAGGGCCTGCGTTTCAGAGTGAATGGCGTAGAAGAGTGCGGTGGCAAGTTGACTCGGGATGTCAACTTCGGCTGCGAGCAGGTAGGAGGTCAGGATGGTAGCGGTGCAGCCGACATCAGGGCGCAGATCAATGAAGCGCGCTTTCAGGCGCCGTCGGGTTCGCGGATGATGATCGATTACGATAGTGGGGATGAGGGAGCGAGGGAAGGAGTTGTTGCCTGCGCGGGGCTGGGTGTCTACGAGCGCGGTAGCACGCAGTGCTGTTGTCGGCACGCGTTCAGCATGGGTGAGGCGAATTTTCAGATGGCGTCGCATGGCTCGGTTTTCTGCGCGGCCAACGATGCCGCCGGCAACGATGCGTGCCTGAATGTGCCAGAGCTGGTGAACAAGATACTTCAGGGCGAGTGCGCTGGCGAGTGCGTCAGGGTCTGGATTGTCGTGCGTGAAGATGTGAAGGCGTTTTGAACCGTGCAGAACTTCTTTTAAGCGCTTCACGCTATGTGAGGCTTTTGCCAGTATGTCCTGCATGTTTGGTGACATATATTTGCTCGCCTTGCTAACTATCTAAAGACTACCACGGAGGCACAGAGACACAACGTACTGAATTGTAAATTGCAAATTGGAAATTGGAAAATGCAAATTTGAGATAATGCAAGGGTTCAACATGTTGAACCCCTACTTTTTAGATAGCTATCTGCTGAAATACCTGGCACGTGCCATTGTCGAATACCAGAGAGAGCCAATTGGCTGCGTGCGGATTCATAGGAAACTCGGTTCGCTCTCTTGGGCCATAGATGACGAAATCAAGGCGGTATTGCTGGAGGAGTGTGGAGATTGGCTCTTCCTGCTTCTGTGTGTAACGGCGTATGACCGTATCGAGCTCTTCCTGAGAAATGAGTGGCTGGCGGCCGAACGAGTACAGGTCATAGGCTGGCTCGAAGTTTTTCAGGCCCCAGAGCATGTAGCGGTATGGCCACATGCGCAGAAGAGCTCGAGTGGGTTTGACATCGTATCCGGCGAAGAGGAAGAAATTCAAGAGGCGCTCTTTGCGCTCGGTTCTGC
Source organism: uncultured Candidatus Sumerlaeota bacterium (assembly GCA_964630455.1). GTDB lineage: Bacteria > Sumerlaeota > Sumerlaeia > MWCT01 > JAUWMI01 > JAUWMI01. The sequence continues at coordinate 35,879 of CAZVVA010000004.1, read as the reverse complement.
CAACCGAGGGATAGTGATAGGCATTTTTACAGATGTAGACGTTTAGCAAGGTGTGGATCGGCACGAGTTCCGCAGTTGGAAATGTCGCAAGAATAACCGCGTCTTTGGGGGCATTCTGATCGAGCCAGTGGAAAGCCTCTGCGTAGTGCTGATCCAACGCGGTGCGCGGAAAATTCCGTAGCGCCGTGTAGACCTGCCGTTCTGTTGCTTCCATCCCCACAATAACCATAGTGCAGATGAAGAGAATTTGCCGCCATCTGGAGTAGAGAAAGGGCGTTCTGAGGGTTGCAAGCAACAGGAGCCCCAGGGAAAAGAGAATGATCGTCAGGGTAAGCGCCAGAAGCGCGCAGATTAGCACTGCGCCATTCAAGCGAGGGCCAAGCTGGAAATAGTAGAGAAAGTAGGTCATATAGCCCAGGAATCCCCCTACTATAATAATTCCAAAAATGATGGATGGCCGGATGAACGAAGGGGAGATCCACTGGTGCACCTTATCTGCTGCGCGACGCACCAGCTGCATTCGGGAGAAAAGCAAACATAGGCTGATGCTCAGCAGAATCGGGCTGACAAAGAGCTCGTAGTGCCAGGGTTGAACCGCCTTGCCGGTGATGAGCTGCTGGTTCATGCAGAAGAGGATGGTGAGCAATGGCGCACAATAGAGAAGTTGATCTCGGGGGTGTGATTCGAGCGAGCGACGAACTAGCGGAAAGAGAAGAAGGAGAACTATTGCCAGAAAGCATGCGGGGCTCAGGATTGGAGCGCGCATCACGGCGTATGTAGTCAAAATTCCTCCTGGATGTTCAATGCCACGAATTGCCAGGGGCAGGAATCGCAATGAGAAGATGAAGGCCACTCCGATGAGGATAAGGAGTGGGACGAGCAATTCCTTTCGCCGCAGGAGAAGCGCAAAAACAGCAATCGCGAGGACGAACGCCCCAAGTCCGGACCAGAAGTAGAAGTAAAGTTTAAAATTAATGGCGGTAAACACGATAACTGCACACAGCCAGCCTATGGATGAAGGCTTTTTGATCAGTCGTACAAAGGCAATCAGTGCAGCAAGAAAGAAGAGGCCGGTTAGCTGGGGATTGACCAGGCGTGCATAGGGAAGCGATGCCTGGAGGAAGAGCTCGTACCAGTGAAAAGTGTGGCCGCGAGCAGACAGGAATTCAAGGCCGGGGCGAGTCAGGACGTCGAGCTGGCCGAAGAGTGCGTAGGGTGTGAGGAGATTTGCCCACGCGGCAATCAATGCAAGTGCATACGAGGCGCCAAGCGCTTTGAACAGAATAAAAAAGAGGAGGAAAGCTGCGGCGGGAAGGAGAAAGCGCATTGCAACGACCAGGGTTTCCATTTCAAGGTGCAGCGTGCGGCCAGCGAGGCCAATGAAATTTGTGGTCTCAATCACGAACCTCTCTTGTGCCGGATATTTCTGTTCAAATAAATAGCGATTTCTGAGGTTGTAATGGCCTTCCACGGCCTTTTTGATCTGGACATTGTAATGTTCTTCATCAGCGGAGTACATGGGGAAAATATGTTGATCCTGGCGACCTAAATGCCAGACCGAGATAAGGTGGGGCAAGACGTGGAGTATGCCGACAAGCAGTATACAGACGATCAATCCGCTCCTTTGTCGGTAATTCATTTTTCAACTCCTGCGGGGGATGTTTGGGCAGTAGGCAGTAGACGGTAGACAGTAGACAGGGGGCTGGTGGTTACGGTGTCGGTCTGTTGTATTTGCAGCTGGTGTGAATTGAGAAACTGTTGGACGGTTGTCTGGTAGGAAGGAATGTCATGCGGCAATTCGTCCCACTGGAGGTCAACGGCGTGGGCGTCAGGCGGAAGTGTCACAGTGTGAGGCGATTCGACAGGCACGGGTTTCCCATCGCATTGGACGGCTTTGAGGTTCCAGAATGGTGGGAGATGGACAACGAAAGCGGAGAGGGAGCTGCGTCGCGGGGGTCGGATTTGGAGGTGTCCTTTGCCCTGCTCGATGTCGAAGATAAATGAGACCTGGCCAAGCGTGGTTGGTGCTCTGAGGCAGCGAATTTGCGAGCCGGGCCGACACCATGCGGGGGCAAGAAAGGAAAGCAGATGGAGTTGATTGTCGTCTTCGCGCACGAGACAATTGCGGATAAGTGCGATATATTTGGCTGCAAATGTGCCGTGTGGCGTGATGTTGGACGCAGGCCAGAAATCGCGGGTGGCAATATTCAAGCGTTCGCATCCTGCATGTGCGGCAGTGGTGTGCAAGAGGTAACCTTCGTAAAGATCGTTGACCACCTGCTCCTGCTCGCCACGCACGAGCGACGTTTGCGTAATGTCAAACGTAAGATAGTGGTGCAGGAGGTTTTCGTTGCCCTGCTCTGCATAAGGAAACAGGCCCTGGCGAAAGAACTGGCGCCAGTAGGCAAGCGACGTGGTGACGCGCGGATCATGCGGGTCAAGCACCTTGCACGGATAGACGAGTTCAAGATTTCCCCAATCGAAGCCGTAGCGCATGTCGTAGCGGCCCTTAACGAGCGCCGGTGCGCGGGGCCCTTCGAACGCCGGTGGAATACATCCAGTGGTGGCATCAGCTACGGTTTGCAGGGCTGCGTCAATGAAACGCTGATATTCCTGATACTGTTTGTTCCACGTGCGTGCCAGGTCGTTCTGGCCAGCGGCTTCGGCAATGAGTGCTGCCTTTTTCATGCCAGCGAGAGCCCAGAGGTTGTGGCCGACAAGGTGGGCATCAGCCAGCTGTTCATTATCATTCATGGAATTAGGCTGCATCAGACCTTTTTGTCCGTCGGGGAGGGTCTCGCGATAGTCATACAGCCAGCGCATGCTCTTGCGAACTCTGGAGAAAGCCTTTCTGGCCCATTGTGCATTGCGAGTGAGCTCGTAGTGCTGGCCGATGGCCCATAGAGCCATGCCATTAGCGTCGTATTGGGTTTTCTGGCTGGCGAAGCGGCCCTGGCTGTCCTGGCTCTGCAGAAAATGAGAGAGGCATTTTTGTGCCAGGTCGTGCAGGCCCACAAGGTCAAAGGCGCGGATGACGAACGCCCCATCACGGATATAGAATTGGTCGTACTGAAATGGGTTTCCGCGTAGAATGTAGCGCTTGCCGACGTAATCAACGTGTCCTTCATAGAGGTACATGAGTGAGGCGTAAAACGTATCGAGCGGTTTTTGCTCGGGAAGATGAATGTCAATGCACTGGCTGCGAAGCGCACGCCATGCTTCAATTTTTCGTTGTCGTTCGTTCTCAAAGGAGATGCGATGCAATGTTGCAAGATCACGGGGAGCAGAAGGAAAATAAGGAAGCAGAATGAGCAGATTTTCGGAAGCGCCGGGCTGGAGCGTTGCACGAAGCGTCAGACGCTGTTCTGCATCTTGAAGCGGCTGCGAAAAGGCGCAGAGTACCTCGCGTTTATCCCCAAACGATAGGAAGTCGTCTGCAAGGCGAAATTCGCGACCCTTCCAGTCAAAGTATATGAATTCCTTTGAGAGGTAATCTACCTGCATGGGAATACCGGAGCCAAGATCATACTCCATGCCAATGGCATAGAGCGCAGGCGTAGTGCCAAGGTTTTCAACCTGCACCTGGATCAGGTTAACGAGGTTCTCAATTCGAACGACCTTAAAGTAATCAGTGAGATTCAGAAGGCTTGCCTTGTAGTAAACCTGTTTCAGCCGGGGAATGGTGGTTGCAAAGGCGGTCCAGGTGTAGCGGACAGGCCCTTCGCGAGTGTTGTATGTCACGATGGGGAGCTCGCCATCCTGCAAGGTGATAAGGGGACGGTGAAGCGGATGAAGCTCGGAACCAACGAAGAACGAGAAGGTACCGCAGTGAGTGCGAAAGGCTCCTTCGGGCGTTACCTGTGTCTCCTCCGGGTGGCCGAAATGGCTGAGCATGGTAAATGGCCGCACATAATACTCGAAAGGTGGGTCAGAGGCGTAGGATGGCGTAGAGGCTTCGATAGAGTGGCTGGACGTAAACAATGCGATAAACAGCGCGAAGAGAAGCAAAGCGAGCCGTTGTCTTTGGAGCGACGATTGAGAGGGGCGGGCCTTTTTATATTTTATCTTGCTAGTCATAATCCTCTTTATCGACAGTGCGGATGGCTGTGGCTCCTGGGCCGCTGAAGGCTGGCTTGATATCTCCTATTTCTCAGGTCATTGAAAGACTATCCATGAAGAGAGCGTATATCGAGGTCGGCACAAAAGTGCAAGCGAAAAACCGGCAACGCGTACGTGTGGATTATTGTAAGGGCGTATCGCAATACGCCCCTACTTATTTTAAAATATCAATTTCCCGACAAAGAACTGTTTGTCTTAATTCTACTAACTAGAGCGACACGGACGCATCTGATGCTGGATAAATATATCGTGTGGATTATTGTAGGGGCGTATTGCAATACGCCCCCACCTGTGCTGGTTATTTGCAATAGCTCCCGCAAAGGGGCAAAGGCGCAAAAGTGAGGTTTAAGATTGCCAGATCCAGCGTATTGCCCTGGCGACACGGGGAAGAATATCATTGACTTTCAGCCACCGATTGTTTTTAAAGGCCAATATTCCAATTTAGTATTTACATATAGGCTTCTTCAGCAGGTATCTGTGCCGTGTTCGTATGAGTCAAATGAGCGATAGCAAACAGGCCTGTCTTCGGTGGACTGCGCATCCTCTGGTTGACGATTTTCCAAAGTCTTTGCTTCTCGTTGCTATTGTAGTCGGCGTGCTTGTTGTAGTAAAAATATCTTTTGTCAGCGAAGGTTTTGTCCTGCTGGCAACGGTTCTGTTTCTCTTCGCATTAGCGAAGTATTTTTTCCCAACAAAGTACGAGTTGTCAGAGACAGGAATAGAAGTTTGGTTTCTGGGATACAGATATTCACGACCGTGGACAGTCTACAGCAGTTTCTACAATTGCCGCGGTGGCGTTCATCTCTCGCCATTTCCGGAGCCGAACCGTCTCGACACGTTTCGAGGAAGTTTTCTTCTGTGTCGCAAGAATAGGGAGGAGGTGCTGGCCTTTGTTCGGACGAAAATTGGAAGCAGGGCCAGCAGGGAAATTGGGTAACCGAAAGAATTTCAGAGAGAAAATTCGTCACGCCTTTGCAGTGACGAATCCGGCTGATGCCTTGACGGATGAGGATCTCCTTATGCTGGATAAGGTGGCGCACCTCATTGTGCGTAAGCGTCTCGAGGCGCCGGTCATTATGTTCCTTCAAACGGTTACTCCGTTAAGCTTCCTTAGCAGCCAGCTCCTTCTTGTGCTTGAGCCGATTCTGGGCCCGTTTTTTAAGGAAGAGGACTACAAGCAGCTGGTGCGTATTCTTGAACATCGCGATGGTATAGATCGCTTTATTTGCAAAATCGAGCATCTCATTAAAGAGCGGCAGCATGACTGAAGATCTTCAGGTCATCATAGCAACTGATTGCGGCAGTACGACCACGAAGGCCATTCTGATTGAGAAGGTCGGAGGGGAGTATCGCCAGACGTACCGTGGTGAGGCGCCAACGACGGTTGAGGAACCCTTTAACGACGTTACGCGCGGGGTGTTGAATTCGATTGCAGAAGTAGAGGAGTTGTCGGGACGGCGCTTGCTGGATGGGGAACGAATCATCACGCCTGCCGGGGAGAAGCAGGGAGCGGATATTTATATCTCTACGTCGAGTGCTGGCGGCGGATTGCAAATGCTGGTCGCCGGTGCAGTGAAGACGATGACTGCGGAGAGTGCGCAGCGAGCTGCACTTGGCGCCGGGGCAATCGTCATGGACGTGCTGGCGTCGAACGACGGTCGTCTGCCGCACCAGAAAATGGAACGGATTCGCGGCTTGCGTCCTGACATGATTCTCCTGTCCGGTGGTACGGATGGAGGCACGATCACGCATGTGGTGGAAATGGCGGAGTACGTGGCAGCTGCGAATCCAAAGCCGCGCCTTGGCCATACCTTTAGCTTGCCAATTATCTATGCAGGCAATAAGGATGCACGGGATGAGGTGCGCGAGGTGCTGACAAAGAATATCACGCTGTACGTCACTGATAATCTTCGGCCCACCCTGGAGCAGGAGAACCTTTTTCCTGCACGACAGAAGATTCAGGATCAGTTCATGGAACACGTGATGGCGCAGGCGCCCGGGTACTCGAAACTGAAACAGTGGACACCGGTTCCGATCATGCCCACACCTGCGGCTGTGGGATCGCTTATCCAGACAGTAAGCGAACAGGAGGGAATCGACGTTATCGGTGTAGACATTGGGGGTGCTACGACGGACGTCTTCTCGGTATTTCAGCAGAAATTCAACCGTACGGTGAGTGCGAATCTGGGATTAAGCTATAGCGTTTCGAATGTGCTGGCAGAAGCGGGTCTGGATAATGTGGTGCGTTGGGTACCGTTTGACATTGAAGAGGAAGATCTACGCAATGGAATCAAGAACAAGATGATTCGCCCCACGACGATTCCGCAGACACTGCGAGAGCTGATCATCGAGCAGGCGTTGGCACGAGAAGCGCTGCGGCTGGCCTTTGAGCAGCATAAACTCCTGGCAGTTGGCCTGAAGGGCATTCAACAGGTTCGCTCAGTAGCTGATATGTTCCGCCAGCTCGAGACAGGCCAGACGCTGATCAATATGCAGGAGCTGGATTTGCTGGTTGGAAGCGGAGGGGTATTGTCGCATGCGCCGCGGCGCGTGCAAGCCATGATGATGCTCATTGATGGTTTTCAGCCGGAGTGGCTGACGCGTATGGCTGTGGACAGTATTTTCATGATGCCGCATCTGGGAGTGCTGGCGGGTGTTCATAAGCAAGCGGCCATGGAGGTATTTAAGAAAGATTGCCTGTTGCATCTGGGATGGTGCATTGCACCGGTAGGCCAGGCAAAGCCGGGACAGAAATGCGTGGATGTGGCAATTCAATTTCCTGATCGGCCTCCAGTTAATGAGACGATTGGATTTGGAGAGATTCGGCTTTATCCGCTGGCAGAGGGGAAAAAGGCGACTGTAGAGGTGACGCCAGCGCGGGGGTTTGACGTTGGCAGTGGCCGAGGGCGGCCGCGGAAGTTTACTCTATCAGGCGGGTTGGTGGGAATTGTGGTTGATGCGCGCGGGCGGCCGTTGAGCCTTGCGTCTGACGTAGAGAATCGGCGAGCGCAACTCGTCCAGTGGATTGAGGCGACGAATCTCTATCCGCAGGCAGAGATTGCAGCTGCCGTGAGCCGCTGATGAAAGGCGGGAGCGAGACCTCTGGCTTTGCTGCAAGATATAATAGGAGTGAAATCGGAGTTT
>CAZVVA010000004.1:0-28606 GCA_964630455.1 uncultured Candidatus Sumerlaeota bacterium | reverse complement strand
CTTTAGTTACGGGCAATTTTATTCGCCTTCGCCAGGCTTCGGCGAATGAAATTGCCACGTGGTCCTGGCTCACCTTTTGGCGAGCCAGGCAGTAGTGCCGATAGCAGTACTGAGTGACAGAGGTTCAATTCGTTGCGGCGATTTACCTGCTTCGTCGTGCAAAGTATCAACCCATTGCAAAAGCAGGCGGCTAGCAATAATTACGGGAGATAGAACATAACGTTATGGCACATGCCTACACACCAGGATTGCAGGTGATTGAGGCCTTGAAGTTGACCAAGGTGCGCACGCTCTCGCTTCCCGGGAAGGTGCTGGTTCGCGTGGGAGACCGAGTTCGTGCAGACACCGTGATTGCAAAGGCGCAGCTGCCAAGCGATGTGGTTTCCGTCAACGTTGTTAATCTATTAAACATTACACCCCAGGAAATACACGAATTCATGCTGAAAAAAGAGGGGGAGGCGATTAAGGAGAAGGAGCCGATTGCTGAAAGCAAGCCGTTGATCAAGTGGTTCAAGACAGTAGTGAGGTCTCCTATTAAGGGGACTGTGGAGAAAATCTCGAATATTACAGGGCAAGTGCTGTTGCGCAAGCCGCCACGCTTGGTGGAGCTGATGGGGTATATTGAGGGTACGGTAACAAAGATTGAGGAAAAGCTCGGTGCGGAGATTCAGGCCACTGCGACGTTCATCCAAGGTATCTTCGGGGTTGGAGGAGAGACGTACGGTGAACTTAAGGTAGTGGCTGAGGCGCCAGGGGATGTGCTCACGGCAGACAGTATTGTGCCGGAGTACAAGGACAAGCTGCTGGTTGGGGGCTCACTGGTCAAAACAGGTGCGCTGAAAAAAGCACTTGATATTGGCGTCAAGGGAATTATTGTTGGTGGCATTCACGCCTGCGATATCAAGGAATTACTAGGCTATGAGCTGGGCGTTGCCATCACCGGCGATGAGGATATAGACATTACTGTTGTTATAACCGAGGGATTTGGCCAGATTGCGATGGCGGACCGTACTTTTAATCTCTTAAAGAAACGCGAGGGAAGCATCGCCTCGATCAGTGGACGAACGCAAATACGGGCGGGTGTTATGAGACCGGAAATTATCGTTCCTGTCCGGGAGGCAGAGGCCGTGCGGGAGCGAAGCACCCGCGGTATAAGTGAGACCGGCATGGAGATGGGTAATGAGGTGCGGATTATTCGCGAGCCGTATTTTGGCCGACTGGGGCAGGTGAAGAGTCTTCCTCCGAAACTGCAGAAGATCGAGACCGAGGCTAAGGTGCGTGTGATGGAAGTCGTGCTGAAGACCGGTGAGACAGTGGTGGTTCCCCGGGCTAACGTGGAGATCATCGAGGTCTGATTATGAGTGGCAAAACACATTCCGGAAAGTGTGGTTTTTTCGCGGTAAGTCTTACAGTTTTTCTTTGTATCGCGATGGCCACTGTGAGCACTGGTCAACCGGTTGAGCTGGTCCTGCCTACTGAATTTAAGGCAATTGATACACCCCATGATGCAGGAAAGAGCATTCTGCTGATCTGGTCGCGGTCGCCCAGCGAAGAGACACGGGCAGACAAAGGGTTGGAATATGTCATATACGAGGCATTCTCGACGGGAGGGTGGTTCAGGGAAAAGGAGATTGTCGGGTTAGAGGATACATTATGCTCTGATGCACCTGCCTTATTTGGATTCTCGCCTCGCCACAAGAACTTCCGATTTGTGGAGATTTCACAAGTTGATAAATGGACAGGGAAGGTTAAGCAGCATTGGTACAGGCTTGGGGTCAGGGATGAGACCGTAACGGAACCGGTGATGCTTGATACGATTGTAACTGCAAAGGCACGGATGAATTACTTTATGAGCCACCGGTGGAATACGCTATTGGTTCTTGTGGTTATAGCTGGGCTGGTATTGCTTTGCATCGAGTGGGCAAAGAAGCATCCAGATCTTTTTATTCGCAAGATTCCGGGTATAGATGCAGTGGATGAGGCAATTGGGCGCGCCACAGAGATGGGCAAGCCGATAATGTATCTGACAGGGTATTCAGACATTGATAGTATTGCTACCATTGCGTCGATAAACATTTTAGCGCACGTGGCGAAGAAAGTAGCGCAGTATGATTCGCGTTTGATCGTGCCGAACAAATGGGCCGTGACGATGACGTTAACGCAAGAGGTAGTGAAGCAGGCGTACATTAACGCCGGACGGCCCGATGCGTATAATGCGGATGACATTTTCTTCATTGCGGGTGAGCAGTTTAGCTATGTAGCGGCAGTGGATGGCATGATGGTGCGCGAGAAGCCGGCTACGAATTTCTTCCTGGGGTCATTTGCCGCAGAGTCGCTCCTGCTGGCTGAAACCGGTTTTTCTATTGGGGCGCTTCAGATTGCAGGTACGGACTCGACGTACCAGATCCCCTTTTTCGTGACGGCGTGCGACTACTGTTTGATCGGGGAAGAGTTGTATGCAGCGAGTGCGTATCTGTCGCGCGATCCAAGACTTCTCGGGAATTTGAAGGGCCAGGATATCACTAAAATCATTATAACGATACTGATTCTTCTGGGCGCCGTGTTAATGAGCCTGCACGTCTTTTATCCAGAGCAGCATTGGCTGCAGGCGATAAAGCACTTTTTTGCTGCGCTCTAGGGGAGCGAGGGTAATGGGTTTTTTCAAGAGACAGCTGCCGATGATCATAGTGTCGGTGGTTGGGTTTCTGATGATCGTCTCGTATTTTTCCCCTGCGCCGTTTTTTCAGGGAATGTTCACCGGTGCAAACGAATGGGTGCAGATCATTGCCAATTTCGCGCTGGTTATTGGTGTGTTCAGTTTGATGCGAGCGCACTACATAAAGATTAAACGCAAGGAAGCCGGATATGGCTATAGCATTGTTATGTATATTTGCCTGATATTCATGACATTTGTCGGATTGGCTCTGGAGCGCAATATCAAGTCGGGCGGGGTGTTTATGTGGATGTTCAAATGGGTAAACACACCGCTGACCATGACGACGTTTTCGCTACTGGCGTTCTATATAGCCTCGGCTGCGTACCGGGCGTTTCGTGCGCGGACGTTCGATGCGACCGTGATGTTAGTGGGCGCGCTTATCTTGATGATCGGGCGCGTTCCCCTTGGCGCTATGCTCTCGGATTTCATTCATCAGCAGATTACGGTGACGCAGATTATACCGGGGTTACCGGAGATGGCCGGATGGCTCCTTAGTGTGCCAGCGATGGCAGCACGCAGGGCGATATTCCTGGGTCTTGCAGTAGGAATAGTGGCGACGTCGTTGCGCATTCTGTTCGGCATAGAACGGACGTATATGGGAGGCGGCGAGTAGGTGAATATTTGGGAACGCATCCTGCAGATTGATCGGCGCTATATTTTTCTGCTGATAGGGATTTCAGGGGCAATACCGATCATTATGTCGTTCTCGTTGCCGACGTTTGTGACGCCAGAAGTAAGGGGTGTGTATAACGCGATTGACGCGCTGCCGGAGGGGGCGATGGTTCTGGTATCGTTCGACTACGAGCCGTCTGCGATGCCAGAGATGGATCCGATGGCAAAGGCGATACTGCGCCATATTTTTGGCCGTAGGTTGAAGGTGGTTGGGGTTACGCTTATCCCCTACGGCACGGGGATTGGAGAGGAACTGTTTGTCGCGATGGAGCGGGAGTTTAACCTTAAACAGGGAGTGGACTACGACTTTCTGGGGTATAAGCCAGGGTATCAAGCCGTGGTGTTGGGACTGGGTCAGGATCTGAAGGGATCGTTTCCTAAGGATTTTTATGAGCAAGATACGAGAACGGTTCCGATTCTGCAGGATATTAATTCGCTGCGAGATTTTGATTATATGATGTGGCTTCATGATGATGCATATGGGGGGTACGGCTGGATTATTTATGGGCGACAGAATTACGGGATTGATATAGGTTCAGGCTGTACAGCGATTTTGGCAACGGGAATGTATCCCTTCTTGCAGGCAGGGCAGGTGACCGGAATTGTAGGGGGACTGAAGGGTGCGGCGGAGTATGAGAAGCTGATGGGCTATACTGGGCCGGGACGGCTGGGCATGGTGGCGCAATCTTCGATTCATGTGATGATCGTGGCGCTGATACTCCTGGGCAATATAGCTTTTATCCTTTCTCGGCGTAAACCGAAGAAGGATTCATCCTGAAGGATTCATCCTGAAGGACTGAAGGAGATTTCTGGATGATCTGGCATGAGCTACTGGGTATATGGCTTGCAGCGGGGTTTACGCTGGCGATTTACAGTTTTCTGTACAAGGATAATCCGGCGTATAAGCTTGCGGAGCATATCTACGTAGGGGTGTCTACAGGGTATATAGTTTGTATTGCATACTGGGAAGTGATTGATAAGAAGGTGATTGCAGCGCTTGGGCAGCATGAGTGGATAGTGATTATTCCAACGCTGATGGGCCTTGCGATGTTCGCCCGGTTTTCGAAGAAGGTGTCGTGGCTGAGCCGAATTCCGCTGGCGTTTATTATCGGGTACACGGCAGGAGTTGCGGCGCCGAATAATATTCAGGGATTGCTCATAGAACATTCGTATGCCACGATTAATCCGGTGCTAACAGCGGGCTTTGCTCCGCAGCTGGATGCTATTATTATGCTGCTGGGCGTAACTTGCGGGATGATTTACTTCTTCTTCTCTGTGGAACGCAAAGGGCCGATCAAAGTAGCTGCGCGGCTGGGGATTTTCTTCCTGATGATCTACTTCGGTGTGGCGTATGGCTATATGGTGATGGGTCGCGAGTCGATATTAATCGGGCGCCTGAACTTCCTTATCCTCGACTGGATCAAACCGACACTTGCTGCCATTGGACGCCTGTTCGGCGGCTAATAGTCCCAGGTCTGCTTATAATCTGTCCAAAAAATACCGTCTGTCCCCATGTTCCCCCCCATGTTCCCCATGTTCCCATGTTCCGCCATGTTCCGTCTCCCCATGTTCCGCCGCAGGCACAACTATTCGCGCCACTTATCCCGTTTGGGAGACAGCATAGCGCAATCTGCTCCATCAATTTCGATAAAATTCTTAGTGTGTCCGCGCTTTCTCAAATCAATGGGGCTTCACCTTTGCAATTTGCCAAGGTCCGCCAATTGTGACCATCATATAATCTTAATTGTGGACCTTTAACACTCGAATTAATGTAAATATCTCCGATTTCAGGGTCTGCAAAGGTTGTGTTTAAAACTTGCAAACATAAGGTATTATTTATTGTTTTGCGATTGAACTTACCACGTTCTATCGCCTTTGCCGGGTCTGTTCGTTTCAAAATTTTGATAAATTGACAGGTAATTTCCCCCTTTCCATAATCATCAAAATTCTCTACGAGTTTCTTATAGTTTGAATTCACAAAAGTTTTTCTTCTATCCAACTTGCATCTCCAAAATTCCAAATAACCAGCTTTAACGACATCTGCCAAATAAGCTTTGAGGTCAAAATATGTATCTTGAAAGATACACTTACCATTTGTTTGAAACTGCATACCGCCGCCTTGTCCTGTATTAATTACTTGTCCAAAAAGAAATGTAAGTGATGCACCACTTGTTGCTACCCAAACAGGGTGACTTGCCCGAGACGAACTATTATATTGCTCTACTGTAACAAAATAACATTTTACCTTTGCACCCCACAATATATCTAAAATATCACGACCTCCGTTCCCACCGATATAACAATTATAAATCACTCCAGTGGCACCATTCTTGTAATGAACTGCGGGCGTTACACCACTGCCATCATTTTCCAACGTATTTCTGATAGAGAGATTACATATATTTACTTCCTTTCCTGTTACGTTAACAATAGCATCATTTCTGTGCGGTGTTGAACCAGAAGTTGCATGATTAAGCTCAATCCGAACTTTTTTCTTATCTAAGCCAACAAGACTAATGTAGTTTTTCTTTAATGACACGATTTCATTGTAAATGCCGGGGTAGATCAAAATCGCATACGGTTTTTTATTCGAACTATCTTTTGCCGAATCAATGGCAGTTTGAATTGAAGAAAAATCTCCTTTACCGTTTTGGCATACAGTTATAATGTTCACATCTTTGAGCAATTGTGTTACTTCGTTGGGTAGAAACCCAACTCTATAGGATTTGGCCGGTTGTAGCTGGCACGAAAGAGTTGCAAAGAGAAAAAGGGTCGGTACCAATCGATAAAGATTTCTCATCATAATCTTGAAATATTAGTCGAATTAAGATATGAATTAAAAAGTTATTAAAAAAAACACTACGCTCAATTCCCATTTTGACTATTTGCACATGCTGCTTACAGAGTCAAGTGACTAAAAGTTCTGTAGATTTGTCTCGCCGGGAAAATGGGGCCAGAGGTATTATTTTCCCTTCTTCGGTCTACCGCATGGCAGTGCTCGCAAAAGGCGGGTGGCTGAACTTTCTTATCCTCGACTGGGTCAAACCTACACTTGCCGCAATCGCACGTCTGTTTGGCGGGGTAATAATCGTAGGTCTTCTTAATCTGTTCCTAAAAAAATACCGTCTGTCCCCATTTCCCGTCCCCATTTCCCGCCGTCCCCATTTCCCGCCCCATTTCCCGCCAACTAAATCGGTGGGCCAACTTTCCAAGATAGGACGTCTTGCAAAAGAAAAAGGTAAAAAGGTGACATGTGAAACACTCTGGATTCATTCAAAGAGTGACGTTGTAGCGGACTTCCAAGTTAGCAGGGAAGTATTCGAAACGATTCCTGCGAAGAAAAAGTACTTCATTGAGTATTATAAAAGTAATCATGTAATTTTATATGACTATGACCACATGCATGCGATAGATAAGATTACGTCGTTTTTAAAAGGAGATTTCAATGGACAATCAATTGAAAACAACTGAGCAAAAAGAGGGCAGGCACAAGGCCTGCCCCTACAATATTACGAAATGGAAATAGCAGGGCGACCCGACGGGTCGCCCCTACATTTCTTAATGCGCCTAAGGCTAATTCGCGCCGTGCCGTCGTGGTTTGATGGTTTTTTTGTTAGGTGTTCTTAGTCTTGAGGGAGGTAAACTACCTGGGCAAAGGCAAAGCATGAGAGTAGAAAACTTGCCTTTCCCATTCTTTTCTTTTTATACGGGTGGAGTGCGGATGGGGCGGAGCTGGAATTGTGATTCGCAGAGTCTGGCGTAGAGTCCGCCTTTGGCGATGAGCTCGTCGTGCTTACCGATCTCCACAATGCGGCCTTTATTCAGGACGACAATGCGATTGGCGTTCATAACGGTGGAGAGCCGGTGGGCAATGATGAGTGTAGTGCGGCTGGCGATGAGGCGATCCATGGCTTTTTGAATGAGAGCTTCGGATTCCGAATCGAGCGATGACGTTGCCTCGTCGAGAATCAAAATGGCGGGGTCTTTGAGAATGGCGCGTGCAATGGTGAGGCGCTGGCGTTCGCCACCGGAGAGTTTAGTGCCGCGTTCGCCAATGACGGTCTCGTAGCCCTGCGGCAGAGAGCTTATATGGTCGTGAATGTGTGCGGCTTTGGCGGCTGCGATGACCAGGTCGTCTGGGGTGTCTTCTTCGCCGTAGGCGATATTGTTGCGAATCGTGTCGTTAAAGAGGATGCTTTCCTGGGAGACGATGCCGATCTGGTGTCGGAGCGAGTCGAGGGTAACTGTCTTAATGTCAATGCCGTCAATCTCTACGGTACCGATTGTAGGATTGTAGAAGCGAGGAATGAGACTGATGAGGGTAGACTTTCCTGCACCGCTCGGGCCGACAAAAGCAGTGACCTGGCGAACCGGCAGATCGAGATTGATATTCTTGAGCACGAACTTCTCGCCTTCATAGGCAAAGCTCAGCTTGTTAAACCGGATATTGCGGGACATGGGGCGGAGCTCGACGGCGTCGGCCATTTCCTTGATGTTCGACTGGGTATCCAGGATGCGAAAGATGCGTTCGGCATTTGCCATGCCCTCCTGTGCGTCTGCGAAGGCACTGTTGATCTTCTTTACTGGCTTATAGAGGCGCGACAGGGCAAAAATGTAGATGAAGAAGTCAGCGCCGCTCATGGTGCGGGCTTCGGTGATGAAGTAGCCGCCGACCATGAGGACGAGCACAACAACGAACGTGCCGAGAAGCTCCATAAAGGGGGAGGATATAATTTTGACGGTCCGGCGCCGGAGTTCGTAGAGGAAGTGTTTGACATTTTGGCGGTCGAACTTCTTCAGCTCATAGCCCTCCATGCGAAAGGCCTTAACGATTTTCACGCCGCTGAGGATTTCCTGCATAGCACTGCTGATGCTAGCGACCTTTTTTCGCTCTTTCCTGGTGAGTTTACGCACCTTTTTTGCAAAATAGCTAATGGGGAGGATGGTCAAGGGGACAAAGATGAAAATCAGCAGCGTGAGATGATGGTTCAGATAGAAGAGAAAAGCGAGGAGAAAGGCAAGATTGATTGGCGCCTGCATCGCATCATCAAACACGAGCATGAGCGAATTGCGTACGCCCTGGACATCGCTGGAGATGCGCGACATCAAATGGCCTGTGGTCTTGCGCGCGAAGAAGCCCATGTCGAGATGTAGCACGTGGGAGTAAAGCTGATACTTGAGATTCTTGATAATGGAGAGGCTGATGTAGTTGGTCAGGTACTTCGAGAGAAAGTCGAAGAGGAACTTAAGCAGCTGAGCCACGATAATGACGCCACTGACGATGGCCAGCAGGAGCATTTTTTTTCCTTGCTGCATGTAAGAATAGAAGAATTGCTCGAGTTTGTTCTTTATGGTCTTTGCCTTTGCGTACAAAGCCTGAATCGCTCCGGCGGCCTTGTGATCGGCTGCCAGCTGATCAGGCAAGAGCTCCTTATGCACATGAGTGGGTTTAATCGTGGAAATGGCATGAGGAGGACCGTAGGGACAAAGAGTCGTTGGGCCGGTGTCGGAGTTGACGTCTTCCGTTGGTGTCTGTAATGGAAAAATAGTGTGCGGGGTGCCGGATGGGCAGGTTGTGAGGGCTGTAGTTTCGGCGGATGCCTGTTCTCCCGTCACGCCGAAAAGAATCTCGATAATCGGTTTGAAAGCGGCGATGCTAAAGACGTTGAGTGCGGCGACAAGGAAAAGGCACACTACTGCTACACAGATTTTGAGCTTGTAATCGAGAAGATATTTAATTAGCCGCAAATAGATTTTCATACATATACGAAAAATAGCAGGTCGGATGTGCGGCTCTCAAGAGCCCAATTATGCTCTGATACATAACGAGGGGTGGCCGTGAAGTAAAGAATAAAAATGGCGTCCGGGTCTCGAAATCTTCCTCTGCTATTACACAGAGCACCACAGGATAACGGAGGCCTAAAGTTTAAATCTGTTGACATCCGATCAAATCGCGCTATTGAATTAATCAAGTTTTCTTGACCGGGAAACTGAGTTTTTCCAAGCGAGCAAGTGTTCGAGCAGATGCAGGGGCGAGCAGACGATGAAGCTGGGGTTGCAGCTGTTCCGGTTGATTAAGGGGAAGCGTAAGAAAACCCTGACGAATCCTCAGTATCGGCGCGATTCGCTTAGGCTGGCTGTTGACACATATCTGAAAAAATACTCATCTTCTGCATCTGGTAGTGACGAAATCTACGAGTCACTTGAGGAGCTAGCAGCCGGATACCAGGAGGTTTCGCTCGATCCTCTCGAAATCCTGGTGGCTGCCTACGAAAAGAACCCCGCTGATCAGACTCTCCTCCGACGCATTGGTTCCACTCTGCGCCATCATGGGATCAAAAACAAAAGTGCCACCGAGTATTACAGGAAACTGGTAGAGCTGGGAGAAGACACTCTGTCGTATCTCAAGTGTCTGCTCGGCTGCTACAAGGCCAGCGATCAGCCCTATCCCTTGATGCTTACCAGTGAGCGCATTGTGGAGGAATACCGCGCGCTGCGTGCTGCACCCGAAGCCGACGATTCCTCTATTGACTGGAAGGCAGCAGAGGAGACTTATGCAGAGGCTCTGCATTCGCTGTCTGACATATACGTCAATTTGGGTAAGACGGATGAGAAGGCCATGGCGGTGTACAATGAGATATTGCAATCGGATGGAGAGCACATGGCTATCCTGGATCTTATTGTGAAAAGCCACAGTAGTGCCAGGCGAATGGATAGTGAGGCGGTTCAGTGGTACGAGCAATACCTAGCCTATAGGCCGCATGAGAAAGACCTGCAGCTTCTGCTGAGTGAGGCTTACTTTGCCTGCGGTCGGCAGGAGGAAGGACTGGCAATTCTGACGGCGATCCATAATGATGATCCCCAGGAGATCACCGTCCTTAAGCGTATTGTTAGCTATTACATTGACACTCAACAAGTTAGCCCTTCGACACTCCACTGGTTTATGCAGTATTTGAAACTTAATCGCACAGACACGGATGTGCTGCAAGTCATGGCAGACTACCATGCTACCCAGAATGCCGTGACTGCTGAGGCTATTGAAATCTATAAGAGGGTTCTGCCCTTCACGGAGCAGCGCGACCGCTACCTCAGATTGCTCGGCCGCTACTACTATGAAGGTCGGCAGTGGTCAGATGTGATCGAGGTATATGAAGAGCTGAAAGAGAAAAGCGGCCTGGGGCCGGAGATTGTGGTGCCGATTGCTACCGCGTACGCAGCTTTTCAACGTACGGATACCGGGGCCATAATGCTTTATGAGAAGGCGATGGAATCTGGATGCCGGGATGCCAATGTATTGCCTATCATCAGTGACTTTTACTTTAAAACTGCTCGCCATGATGCCCAGGCCATGAAGTGCTTCAAAGAGACGCTGCAGATACAGCGACAGCACATGGGTGCGCGTCTGGGATTGTGTCATGCCTATGTTACGAATGGCGATTATGCGAAGGCGTTGGAGGAAGGGCTGCGGCATTTGCGATTGTATGCCTGCGATAGCACAGCAGTGCGAATTGTGGCCTGGTGTATTGTTGAGAGCGGCACTGCTGACGAGCTGGAGTGCCTGGAGCAGCTTGACGAGGATAGCAGGCGATTGATCCTTGAGGAGCTCTACGGTCTAGCGCCGGATGCTGGGAGTGTGGAGCGCCAGCTCAGCGAATATTATTTACGGGAGAATCGGGATGACGACAAGGCCGTCCGTGTTTACGAAGAGGCGTTGCTGGCTGGTGGTGACAAGTTGGCGCTCTTGCGTCGCTTGAGCGCGATTGCCCATGCGAGAGGGGAACAAGACAAAGGCATCGTGTTCGACAAGGAGATTTACACATTGTGCCGCCAGTTCTGCCCGCTGGATGAGCCGCGAAAGCCAGGCGAGCCCGCACGGGTAGATTGTCCGGAGGCGTGTATGCGTCTCGGCCAGTACTATCTTGAGAAAAACGCAGTGAGTGTCCAGGCGCAGGAAGTCTATAGGCGGTGTCATCAAAAAGGCGACCGCTCGCCAGGGATTGTGATCAAGCTTGCGCAGTTTGCACTCGACAACGAAGATCGCTCTCTGGAGGCCATTGCGTATTACCAGGCCGCTATTCAATGGCTTCCGAGAAACAAACCTCTGCGCTATGCCCTCATGCTGTCCTGCATTGAGAATAATCAGGTACAGCCGGTGCTTGATTATTGCAGGAAACAGCTAAGCCAGGAGGTGCTGGATCCGAATGTGCTCGATATTCTGACCCTCTGTCTGAGCCAATGCGAGGAGGTTGATCGGGAGACCCTGGAATTTCTGGAATCAATCTATGCGAAGTGTATGGACAACGAGAAGCTTTGTGTGGCTTTGGCTCTGATCTACTCGCAGGTGAAGAACTACAGCCAGAGGGCGATGGCTGTGTACGAAAAAGCACTGCGCGTAAAACCGGATGATCTGGCGCTCCTGGGATGCCAGGCCCGCTGCTATGAGCAAATGGGAGATTACAACCGATCTCTGAAGGTCTATGAACGCATCCGGATGGCCATTCCCGATGACGTCACCATTACGAACCGGCTGGCAAAACTCTATGCTAAGATGAACATGCGATCCAGAGAATCGCTCGAAATCATTCAACAGGCCTCAAGCGAAGATCCATTTGATCGTGAATTACAACTCCACCTGATGGAGATGCTGTTCCAGATGGAGCTGGTAGATCAGGGGTGGCAGGTAGTTGACTCGATCGTAGCTCGAATCCCGGAAAGCCTTCCTGATGTGATTAAACGCCTGGAGCAGCTTAAAGGAACGAGTCTCTGGACGAGCGAGACGATTCTAAAGCTGAGTGCGTTCTATATTGATGCCGGGCGGATTGATCAGGCATTGACGGAGCTCACTACGCTTCAGAGTGACTACCACCGTTTTTGTGGCGAGTTGATTGATTGCTATACAAAGATTCTTACGAAGGATCCGGTGAATGTGCAGGTGCGGATTGAACGGGGAGTAATTTACAAGCTAACCGGCCGCTTTGAAGAGGCGATTGCCGACCTGGAAGCTGCCTATGAGCTGGCCAAAGAGAATGCGAATGTTCTGTATGAATTGGCAGAGACGTATGCGGCCTGTGTTGCTGCACAAAAGGAGCCGGACGTCGAACTGATGAACAAATTGGGGCAGCTCTACTTCGATCTCGGCGAGCTGGACGACTGCATTGCGACGTATCAGAAAGTTCTGCAGTACAAGAAGGATAGCCCCGATGCTGTGCTCGCCCTTGGAAAGTGTTTTCACAAAAAGGCCCTGCTCGAGGTCGCCTACAGTTATTACACAAAGCTGGAGAAGACAGATGACGTTAAGGATTTGCTATATCAGCTGGGTGACGATTTTTATACGCGAGAGGAGTTTGAAAAGGCAATCGCAGCATTTCAAGAGATCATGGCGGTGGACATCACGTATCGGGATGTTAGTATGAAGGTGCGCGAGCTGCGAGAGGAGATGGAGAATGCCGCGATTCCGGAGGGGCAGCATCGCTCAATCTGGGCGCAGCTTAACACGCGGGCGCGCCGCCGCTTTAAGCTCCTTGAGGAAATTGGCAGAGGCAGCATGGGTTTGGTCTTCAAGGCGCACGATCGGGAGCTGGATGAGCTGGTGGTACTCAAGATTCTTCCGGCGCATTTCTCGCGTGACGAGGAGGCGGTCGCACGCTTCAGACAAGAGGCTAAGGCGGCTCGACGCCTGACTCATCCCAATATTGTGCGGATTTTTGACATCGGTGAGGAGGAAGGGCGTAAGTATATCTCCATGGAGTTTATTGAAGGCGAGGATTTGAAACAAATTATTGCCGCGAAGCAGAAGCTGTCGGCCAGGGGAATGCTCTATTACGCCACTGAGATTGCGCTGGGTCTTGCCTATGCGCATGGTATGGACATTCTTCACCTGGATATCAAGCCTGCCAACGTGATGATAACCAAAGACCAGAAGGTCAAACTGACAGATTTCGGCATTGCTACAGTGATGACGGAAGCCCAACAGATCTCCTCAGAAATTATCGTTGGAACTCCGCTCTATATGTCGCCTGAGCAGAATGAGGGAAAACCGTGCAGCGCGGCCTCCGACGTTTATTCCCTCGGTGTAGTCATGTACGAAATGCTTATGGGCCATCCACCATTTCGCCTCGGCAATGTGGCTTACCATCACATCTTTACCAAACCCCCTGCTATGAAGGGCGTGAAAAAGCGCTTGGCGGTTATGGTCATGCGCTGTCTGGAGAAAGACCCAGCCAACCGTTATGCCAGCATGGAAGAGTTGATTCGCGATCTGAAAACCGTGCGGTCATAGCAGGGACATATTATAATCTCTCCCTACAAATTGGCTTGACGTTCCGTGTAATTCATACGAGGGTGTTTTCAGCTAGAGGCCCGGAAGAAAGACCGGCCGAACACCCTGTCTGTGGGCGTTGAGTAGCGCCCAGCAGGCTGTCTCTTCCCCTGAAATGATTACGGTCACCTATGTCTGCACGTCACATACAGCCTCACCGTACATTTGACGCCTACCTGTTTGCAGCTATCTGGATTCTGGGGATCGTATTGCGCTTTTACGACCTGGCGCAGTTGCCGCCAGGATTGTGGTATGATGAGGCGCTGAATGGGCTGAATGCTTTGAATCTGATCGAGGAGCAGCCGCTGCGTCTTGCTTTTATATACGAAGGTCTCCCCCAGGAACCGCTGTTCATGTACCTGATTGCCGGGTTTTTTCTGCTGTTTGGTGCATCAGGACTGGTTATTCGGATCACGAGCGCTGTTATTGGATCGCTGACGATTCCGCTGCTCTATTATGTGGTAAGGGAGAATGCGGGTCGGCGCGTGGCGTTGGTTTCGGCGTTGTGTTTAGCGCTGCTGCGCTGGCACGTTCACTTCAGCCGTGTTGGCTTTCGCACCATTCTTGTCCCGCTCGTCACTCTAGCGTGTTTCCTTTTCTTTTTGCGTGGTATGCGCACGAAAAAATGGTCGGCTTTTGTGCTGGCAGGAGTGTTTCTTGGATTAGGATTTTATACGTACCTGTCTTTTTATTTTGTGCCGCTGATTCTACTGCTGACGCTGGGCCTTGCCCATTGGGCAAAAGGTCAGGGGATTTCTCCATCGTGGAAGCAGATAGTGCTTATGTTTGCGGTTGCTACCGTAGTTTTCTTGCCGCTCGGCATTACGTATGTCGTGGAACCGGACTTTTTCCTGGGGCGGGTTGGTATGGTGTCGCTCTTTGACCAGGGATTTTGGTCCGGGATTAAGCAGATTATGAGAAATGCGGGCGACGTGCTGCTGATGTTTTCTTTTAAAGGCGATCATGTTCCGAAGCATAATATTCCCTACGTTCCGGTTCTGGACGCTCTGACGTCGCTCTTTTTTCTACTGGGTATTGTGATGCTGATACGAGGGCTGAAACGATCGGTGTTTAACAGTCTGGTATTCTGGTGGTTCTTGATACTGATGTTGCCGAGCGTGCTGTCGTTTGGAGCGCCGAATCTGCTGCGTGCACTGGGGCTGAGCCCGGCCCTGGCGATTATTCTGGCTCTGGGCTATGAGAAAGGATACGGCCTGGTGCGGAGTTGGTGGCGATCGCGTCGTTTGGCTGCAGGGGTAATGCTTCTCTGCCTTGGCGTGTTTGCAAGCGTAGAGGTTACGCGCTACTTTGTCGTGTGGCGTAACGACATTCGTACGTGGTACGATTTTAATAGCGGGTGGGCGGAGCTGGCCAGAAGTGTGGCACGGATTCCTGAGAAGCAGTATTTGATCTACGTGCCGGGAGACATTTTTTATCATACAACCTTTAAGTTCATAGTGAGGGAGCGCCCGGATGTCTTTCCCATGCGCCTACCTGATGCGTTCACACGGGATGAAGACCCGGCCCGTGATCATCTGGTGGTGACCACTCTTTATGGCGAGGTGTATCTTGTTGTCAGGCAGCTGTTTCCCCGGGCGCCAATTATGCAGAGCTTTGGCGATCCTAAGGGTCGGACCTGGGCCTATGTGTTTCGTATTCCGAATGATGATCTCCTGAGCATGGCAAGGGCTGAATCGGTTCTAAAGGGGTTGCGTATTGACGTAAACCGGTGATTTGAGCAGACTTAATGCGGATCTGCTCGGCCTTCGGCGCTTTACTTTGAAAAAGGGAAGAGGAATTAATAATCCGGCAACTGAAGAGGCATAATACTATGTTTAAACTGAACTGTACTGAAAAGTTCTAAAGTTCAGGACTTATTAAAGTTTCACGCAGAGCTGTAAAGTCGCAAAGAAAATGGCAACTTTGTGTTCTTGGCGTCTTTACGAGAGATTTAAAATATGTAACTTTGTAGCGCTCTCATTAATAAATTGAAAAAAACTAATTTCAAGATTTGGAAGGTAAAAAATCATAGAAGGGAGGTGTTGCTATGAAAATTGCAGGAATTAATGTGCTCAGATTGACGATCTTTGTCACGGCAGTTTGTTTTTTGTCCTTATGTATAGGGTGTGCTACCTATCGTCCTGCACAAGTAGGCAGAGGGACAGCGGAAGAACCTTTCTGTCTTAAAGGAACGGGGCATGAGCTCGGAAGAGGTGTGACTAACATTGCATTTTGCTGGCTTGAGATTCCCCATGAGATTGAGGCTCGCGTAAGAGAAGGTGATTCAGGATATCCTTTTGGCGTTGTCTCTAACGCTTTTGATGCTACAATTGGAGCTCTCAATGGGACTATATGGGGTGTGGAGCGAGCGGTTGGTGGTGCGTTTGAGGTATTATTAAGTCCCTTTCCTCCCTACGACCCAATTATGGAGCCAGCGTATCCGCCTTATCTGAACTTTAAGAAAGCCTCAGAAGAGGAATCCACGGAAGCTATCGAGAAAGAAGAATAAGCGAAGCGCAAATTTTTCGAAGTCGGTGAACGAAACAATTGCTAACATTCTGGAGCGATACCACGGAGGCACAGAGACCGTTAATTGGTAGGGGCGTATTGCCATACGCCCCTACAACGTATCAATATTGCCGCCGAGACAAAGAGCCTCTTTTTCTATGATTTTATTAATGCATTCATAGCCCCCTCATTGGGAAAATACACCATGGCAATGAAAAGCCAGCAGGCCCATTCCTATCGCATGCCCTTCAATACCTCTTCCCGCACAACACTCCAGATTTGTTCCTTGAGCTGGGTGAACTCCACGGATTGGCGCACTCCTGCATCGCGCGGCTTGGGCAGGGGATTATCGAGCAGTTGCTTCAGGCGCCCTGGCCGTGCCGACATGATGGCAATGCGATCTGACAGTATTACCGCCTCTTCGATGTTGTGCGTCACAAACACTACCGTCTTCTTGCTCTCCTTTTGAATCCTGACCAGTTCTTCCTGCATCACCTGCCGCGTCATTGCGTCCAGAGCCGCAAACGGTTCGTCCATCAGCAAAATTTGCGGATCATTTGCCAGTACGCGCGCCAGTGCCACGCGCTGCCGCATGCCACCCGACAGCTGACTCGGATAGCTGTCCTCGAATCCCTCAAGCCCGACCATTTTAATGTAAGTATCCGATACCTTGCGTCGCTCAGCGCTCGGGGTGCGTTTCATCTTCAGGCCAAACTCGATGTTCTCCCTCACGGTCTTCCAGGGGAAAAGCGCATAGGCTTGAAAAATCATGCCACAGCGCGGCTCGACCTTCACGATTTCCTCGTTATGCAGCAACAGCTTACCCGCAGTAGGCTGAATAAAACCAGCCAGCATATTCAGCAGTGTGCTCTTGCCGCATCCCGAGCTCCCCACGATGCAGACCAGCTCGCCTTCGTAAA
Organism: uncultured Candidatus Sumerlaeota bacterium; assembly: GCA_964630455.1. Taxonomy (GTDB): domain Bacteria; phylum Sumerlaeota; class Sumerlaeia; order MWCT01; family JAUWMI01; genus JAUWMI01. The sequence goes on along the minus strand of CAZVVA010000004.1, from coordinate 11,472 downwards.
TCTCCAGCGAAAAATCCTCTACCGCCTCAACGCACACCGTACGATCATCGAACGTCTTCGAGACGTCTTGAATTGAAAGAACTGTCGTTTGCTCAGCCATCATTTCCTTGAATGTCGAACTAAATCTGCGGTTTCAATCATTTTGTAACCACAGGTAAACACAGATAAACACAGTTTTAGTAGGGCCACGCCGCGGCGTGCCCCTACAATGAGGGAAATTGTTAATTCCTGTAAATCATTGTTGCCGAGTCACGTGCGTTGCCATGGAATCAGCCGCTTTTCTATCGCACCAAAGCTAATGTCAATGGCGAGCACGGTCAGGCTGATCCCCAGCATCCCAACCAGCACCTGCGGCGTGTTGCCCCAGTCCTTAGCATTCCAGATGCGGAAGCCCAGGCCTTCGCTCGCCCCTACCATTTCCGTGCTGATAATACACGTCCACGCGATCGCAAGCACCACTTTCAGGCCGCTAATGATGCTAGGCAGCGCGCCGGGCAGGATCACTTCCTTCATCACCTGCAGCTTTGACGCGCCAAGATTCTCGGCTGCGCGAATCAGCGTCGGATCAATTTTATACGTCGCCTCGATCACATAGATCAATACCGAACAGAACGTACCCATGAAAACGATCGAATACTTCTGCGTTTCGCCAATTCCCAGCCAGAGCATTGACAGTGGAATCCACGAGAGTGCAGGCAGAGGCCGGATGATTGATATGATCGGGTCAAAGACAGCGCGCAAAAAGCGTGAGGTGCCGAGTAAAATACCCAGCGGCACGCCGACCAGCGATGCCAGGGCAAATCCGCCCAGCACGCGTTTGCCGCTGATCAGCACATCAGCAGTTAATGTGCCGTCTTTCAGGAGCTTGACCGCCTCTGAGAAGATCTTGGATGGCGACGGCAAAAATACCGGGCTGATCCACCTATACGCAGTCAAGAATTCCCAGCCAAGAAAAAACACGCAGATCGAGACAAAGCTAATCAGCGGATATTTTTGTTGCGTGAGAACCCCCTGGACCTCTTTCAATCCGAATCGCCCAAAGGATGGAGTTCCTCGCTTTCGCTGATTCATTTCACGCCTCCGTGGTGATGTTGATAAGATGTACGGGCACGCCGCAGCGCGCCCCTACAACCTGATCGTAATAATAATCCCAACGAAAAGTTATGGAACAGAAGATCATGTTTATTTCTCTGTGTTCATCTGCGTTCATCTGTGGTTTAAATTATTGCTGTAACCACAGGTAAACACAGATAAACACGGATTTGGCAGATACAGGTGGGCACGCCGCGGCGTGCCCCTACCAGAAAAACGGCCTGCTATCCACACGCCTATTCCTCTGGCAGCAAATCCAGCCTCACCCACTGCCGATAGTCGGGAATCTTTTCGATTTTGCCAAGCCCATCACGCAGGAATTCACAGATAAAATCCACCTGTGCATACATCCCCTGGTCCGACATAATGCGCTTTTGCTCGCTGGCAGAATTCCACACGAATTTCTTTAAACCCTTGGCAATCAATTCCGGCGGCTGCTTCACATACTTCTCAATCACCTCGGCTGTCTCGTCCGGATTGGCCTTCACCCATTCCAGCGCGTCAAAATACGCCTTGAGCATCTTCCTGGCCTTCTCCGGCTCCTGATCCGCAAAGCGCTTGCTCAGAATCAGCACGTCCGGCCCTGTCATCGTGCCGAACTTCTCGTATATCTCCGTGTCGGTATCATAGCCCAGCACGTGTGCACCCTCAACGCTTTCCTGGAGCTGGGTAAACGTCGGATCCCAGATAGCTGCGGCGTCAATGTTCTGATTGCTAAACGCCGGCATCATCTCCGGCCCACGCATATTGATGCGCTTCACGTCTTTGAACATATCAAGCCCATGCTTTTTCAGGATATAATACGCCGTGATGTCTACGCTGGAAGCAAATTGCACCGCCAGCTTCTTCCCGCGCAAATCCTCAACACTCTTGATGTACGGCTGCGCAACGATACCTTCAAATCCAGGGGCAATATCCTGATTTCCCACCCAGTAGAACGCGCGATTCCCCTGCGCCATGAAGCTCAACATAGCGATTTCGCCCAGGCTGGCGAATTGCGCGCTGCCCGTGGTAAGCGCACTCATCCTGTCAGTGCTTGACTGCACGAATTGATACTCCGCCTCAATGCCCTCGCGCGCAAAGTAACCCTTTTCAATCGCAACCCATGCCGGCGCGTGGCCATACCACGCCGAGCCAACAATGATGACACCTGCCTCCTTCTTCTGACAGGCAGAAAAAAGAACAACCATGCCCAATAGAAAACCTATTGCTGTTCGCATCTCATCTCTCCTTTATGATGGATAGGTAAAAACACCCGGGGTGACAGTTATGCGGAGGGATTTTAATACTGCGGTGCCAATACGTGCAACCAAAAACTGCTCGTCAAATGGAATGCGAAGGCAGAGCGGTTTAGACTTTGTAGGGGTTTGATTAATCAAACCCCTGCTTTTCTTTGCGGCTCTGCGCCTTTGCGTGAGGTACAGCAGAAAAAGAAGCCAGCGCAAGTTAAGTAAAGCGGATATACATACAAAGCTAAGAAGCTAAATGGCTTTTAACTTCTTGAGTAACCCTGCCAAACCTTTTGAGCCAAAAAACAAAAACAATCCAATTCCCAATTGCAATGCAAGCCCAACAATAGCCGCCCATATTCTTAATCTCTCAAGCTCTGACCATTGAACTGAAAGATTGGCCACAGTCTGCGAAATTCGCGGCAAAGCAGCCGCAATGATAAATACACCTACCGCGGAGAACGCAATCTGCTGTAGCGAATCTTTTTCAACTACCGCCTTAACCTCTGGAGCTTCCTCTTTCCCAGACAATCTCACAGCAATTGGCTCGGCCCATTTTATGAGACAATACGCGCCTCCGAGATAGAACAACAAGGGAAGGATGTCTCCCAGGAAAAACCACCTCCCCTGGGGCCCTGAAGTGAAAGTGGCAACAAAAAAATATCCCATTGCTCGCAATGCTTCAATCGAACGCACCAATAAGTAGATGCCGAATAACTTTAATGCCACCACGAAAATTTCTCTCTTTGTCATCGCCTCAATCCCCCTTTAATTTGATATAAGGCTCTGGCATTGCCGATCCTTTTGTTTTTCAAGAGCGATCATCGCCTTCTTCTTCCTGCTTTTGCTGCCGATACGTGCGGAGTTCTTGCATTACCTTGTCAAACACTGTGCTGGAGTCCGGAAACTGCCCCAACCATTTCAGTGTCTCTTCCGCAAGCGCAGCGCCTTCATCGCGATCACCCACACGAAACTTCAGCAACGCAAACTCTGCTAACGAATTGGCAAGACTCCTCCCGTGGTAGCTGACGCAGCCCCTTTCGATCTCCACTATTCGGGCGAAAACTTCAGCTGCTCGTTTGAGGTCTCCTGCTCTTTCAAGAAAGCTGGCCGCGACGCCAAGCGTCTGCACAAGGTGCCATTCCGAGAGATGCTCGCGCATCAGGGGCTCGATCTCTTCAACCAGCTCCAGCAGACGCCTCGCCGCTTCGCCGGGCTCATCCAGGCCGAGCTTAACCGCTTCCTTCACTTTTTGGTGCCACTCGCGGTGCCGCATGAGTAGGTGTTCTCTGAAATCCTGTAGATTTAGCGTAATGAATAATCTGCCTAGGGAAACTGCAAGTTTTTCCGAATCCGGCAGATTCAATTATTAGACCTCTGAATTATTCGTGGACGTAGGCCCAGTCTTCGATTCTCTCCAGGCTTCCACCGTATCCGCGCTTGGGATAGTTTTGATTAGGAAAGTACATGAACTTGTCGAAGTTGATACCTCCTGATGGCGTTTCTACATACAATATCCATGGATTTCCATCCCATTTGCGGGCTCTTTCTCCAACCATGTAATAGTAATCCGGATATGCTGCCATGCCCGTATTCGGTACAGAAGGAATAAACTCCGGAACCAGCGCTTCCAAATTCTCAGGCGCATTCCCATATTTGGCCTCGTAATCATAAATTGACTTTACTAAAGGAGCGCTCCTTTCAGCAAGCTTTCCAAACCCGTGCATTCGAACGCTATTCGCAACTCTAAAGCACGGAAACGCCGTTGCGATATAGACCACGCACGATAAGCACAGCAAAATACACATTCTTCGCTCGCGCTTGAAAAACATACTTATGATTGATAATGGGATCAGGAGCACAGCTGCAACCAATGGCCAGATCAAAACCAAGGGAATCATCCACAGCAAGCTCTCTGAACCAGAAGGAGATACTGCGTACCAATGCGCAAATATTTCAAGACTATTGAAAACCACTGAGATTCCAAATGCAACACCACACCATACGAGTATCTCTGCAACAAAAAATTTCTTCATTGTGCTTATACCTGGTTAATGCTAACGGCAGAATTTACCTATCCCAGTGAGCCACAGCGAAACGCAGCTGGGGCACGTGACAAGTCAGCTCCCCTGAGCAGGTTTCCCTTGAACGATATGTTCCACTGTCTTGCTCCCAAAAATGAAAACCAAGGATAAAACAAGTATTAAGGCCTGAGACAAAAATCTGCTCCACCAAAAGATCCCGGTGTGCGTTATGGGAAACGCAATGGCATCAGAAACCAGCTTGGATGCTGAGGATATAAAGTAAAAAATGCCGATGAGAATTATCCAGAAAGATAGGCGTGCATATGGTGGTACCCCGGCTTCCTTCGCGGGAACAATTTCTGCCTTTCCCCCGGCAAGCATATGTGCAATCGCCCTTCCCTTAAATACAAGCAACAGACTCACGATTAAATAGATCAACGGCATAGTACAAAAAGAAATCCGATACAATGTCACATTTGAGACAAATTCGGACGTCTCCATGGAAAATGCTGCGCCTATCGCCATAAGAAATTGAAGGAATAGAATAAAGCAGTAAATCCCAAATAGTTTCACGGCGAGTTCAAAGATATCTTGCTTACTCATCATTGCCCCCCTCCTTTGTCACGAAAATGTGGGCTTGTTAACGGAGCGCTTCCTAACGGCTGTTTCGCGCTTGTTTTGGCCGCCTGAATTATTATTTAAAGAAGTTTTTGTATTAGTTAATTTCAAACGATGTCGAAAGGACAGCGAATTCTTTTTTCTAGATCACCTTTTCCTAAAGCATCTGCCAGCGATTCCATGGCCTTGTTAAAGGCTTGTGTCGTTTTGAGTAAGTCGGCTTGTGTATGAGAGAAAGAAGGTAACAAATTCCCATTGCAAATAATCCCTCCCTGGAAAAGTTCCTCGAGGAAATAGGTAAGTATTTTCTTTGAAGAAACGTTACATTGCTTCGGAAAGGATATACTGAGACGCGGCGCAGGACCTGACACAATTATTTCCACCCCCATTTTCTCAGCCGCTTCTTTGAGAGACCTTTTGAGGGTTTCGCCTTTCTGCCACAACTGTATAGAAACATTTCCATCAGCAATTTCCTCAGCAATTACTTTCGCCGCAGAAAGAGATAATTGTTCGTATTGAAAGGTCATTTGTGTAAATACTTCTGGACAAAACCTCATGAGATCCTTTGGGCCTGCCGTAAGTGATAACGGCATAGCGTTGGCAACAGACTTACCAAAGCAAGCCAGATCAGGTGTAATATCATAATATTCCTGCGCGCCACCCGGAGCAAGCCGCAGTCCAGTTATCATCTCATCGAATATGACCAAAGCACCAAAACAATGTGCTATTTCAATAACATCACGGAGAAATGTTTTCTCGGGTTCCTGGTCACGGACTGGTTCAAGTATCACCGCCGCTACTTTCTTAGGCCGCTTCTTAAAAATCCTGAGGAGGGAATCCGCATCGTTATAATAAAATTCATGCAAAAATTTTTTGTTCACCTGCGGAATACCTTTTGCATATGGAAGTACACACGCAAACCAGTCATGAAATCCATGGAAGTGTCCTTTACAAATTGCCACTTCTTCCCGATTGGTAGATAGACGAGCAACTCGAACAGCGGTAGTGCATGCATCTGATCCATTTTTGCCAAAATATACTTGCTCAGCGCACGGTATCAACCTGGCAAACTTCTCACCCACCTCAACCTGCAGTTGAGCAGCAATCGAAAAGCACAATCCTTTCGACAGCTGGTCTATTATCGCTTCCGTGACCGGCTGGTAATTGTAACCAAAAATACATGCACCCCAGCACATGATGTAATCAATATACGTTGTTCCTTCAATATCCGTGATATGAGCGCCTTTTGCTCTTTCGGCAAATACAGGCGCGAACGCAGAAACTTTCTTGATATCCATTTCGGAAATATCTGGCAGCACGCCTGGACAAAAGCTAATGGCTTTTTCCCAGAGCACAGATGTTTTGCTCCTATTATGTACTTCTTCTTTAAGACTCATGAGAGTTACCCCTATCAGCAGATCGTCCTGAATCTTGTCTTCTTTCCCCGTTCTTCGGAAGCACTCGTGTTAGCTTCCGCTTCATTGGATCCGAGCTGGGCGTTATGGAATGGCAAGACAAACATATTTCATCATGCTTATCCTGAATCATTTGTCGCCGAAGTCTCAATCGTTTTATCGAGTTAACACATCCTTCCAAATCTTGATGTATTATATTCCCAAAGGGAGCATTTGTTCGATGAGCGCAGGGATATACATTGCCCCAACAATCAATCACTTGCGTCATCCATGGACAAATGCAAAACACATCCACAGGATAGGGATGAGGAGCCTCAGGGTCAAAGCTATCACTATATGAGCTATCATATTCACTCCGTTGTATTTCCTGACACAATCTCGGTATATATTGACGGGTTTTGAAATCAAAATTTTCAGGTGAAAAAGGAGGGGGTAAAAATACGTATTGGGAAGAGTTGCTGGCAATCCTGCCAATTTTTTCATGAATTTCGTTGTATGCTTCCGGCAAATTGACCACTGATTCATCATTCTCAGCAGTAATCGGATCTACATGAAAGAATTCAATTTCATCAACGTTATTTGCTATGCACCACTCTATCAATGACGGCAGCTCCTCAAGATTCGAACGCATGATAATCACATTGATCTTGAGATGAGGAAGAACTTTACCTCTCTTGATCTTATACTTTTGAAAATATTTAATATTTTCCAGAACTTTAACCAGGTCTGGTTTGCCCCGGATATTCTCATAGGTGGATGCATTGATCGCATCAAGAGAAACTGAAACTGCAGTTATGTTCCTTGAATCAACAATACATTCGGCTCTTCTCCCAGATAACGTTGTACCATTGGTTACAATACCCACATTGGGAATACTATATTGATTTATTGTCTCCACAATTTCCTCAAACTCCGGATGAATGAGAGCTTCAAAACTAAATGGCAATTGTAAATAGTACGTAAATTCGAAAAGCTTAGAAGCGATTATCCGAAACTCTTCCAGTCGCATGTAGTGGGCTGGAATGTTATATCTGCAATAGTCCGGATAGAAACATTTTTTACAGAATTGATTGCATGTATTGGTCATGTCAATTCGCACCAAGAAAGGCTTATCCCTTTTATCAGGCTTGTAGAAAACATCGCCATATGCAATTCGTTTTGAAACCGATTTGGCGCCCATGATAAGTATCCGCTAAAAATAAAAAATCATATGTGAAAAAAAATAAATCACCCCAAGCTGATTAAGCACCCGAACCTGATGTTCCATCAAATCCTTTGGGCTTTGTTTTAAGACGACGAATCTTTAAATTACGCACTTTCACCACATGGCCTGGATAGTCTTTATAGTAACCCCCACATCCTATCCGGCCTTTATCACGAGACCACCAATCTCTGTCTACTTCTTGTGCCGTGAACACTGGCTGACCATTAATGTATGCGGTGACACAAGAACCCCAAACCTGTACATGAAATTGATTCTGCTTTTTAAGCTGGATGTTTCGCATTATCCTATTGGAGGAAAACCGTCTGCCGAGGCCACATTGGTTGTAGTTCTCATAAATTCGAAAACTAGCCCATCTTCTAGTTATTGTTTCAGAATACCCAAGAAGCAAGGCTGCATTGAAACGTGCATCAATCTCACCTTTGATCTCGAAATTGCCATCTATATAGGTGTTACACAGGAGCATCAAGCCCTCATTGGTTGAAGTCCCTTTAAGCGTACCATCATTTTCAATAACCCATTTCCCTGCTTTTACCTCCCAGCCAGCAAGATTCTTTCCCGGCATAAGAGTGGTCCACTCGTCTTTCAGAAGTTCTTTTTTAGCACGTAAAGTAACGATACGACTTTGCAGATAAGCCGAAGCCATGGGATCATTCTTGCTCTTTTCGTATGCTTTTTCAAAGATTATTAGCCCTTCTGGCGATTGGTTTTCACTGAACAATTCTTCGGCCAGTCGGATTTGATCTTTAAAAGGCCCGGTTAGGGCATTAACTTCACCAATGACCCATTCAGCCTTTGTGTTGAACTCTTTGAAAACTGATGTGTCCACTTTGTCACCCAATTCATCGAAGAGCTTCTTTGCATCGTCATATCTGCGAGCAGCCCAGGCCGTGACTGCGTATACCGTTTTATAATAGTTTCTACTGTCTTTCTTGGTGGGCTCATTCAAGATGCCATCAAAAAACTCCTGCATATGCTCGTATACGCCAGGCCGTCTGTACGCGTCTGTCCAGTCATCCAGATCTGACCCAATATCCCATACGACTTTTAAGAATTTCCGGGCAACTTCTGTATCGAATCTTTTCGTGTTCAAACATTCCACTCCGAACTCATACATATCCTTATGGCTGCCATGCCAGCGAGGTCGTAATGCCCACAACAGATTGTGATATGCAGGAATATAATCCATCTGAGCCGCGACGGCTCGGTCAAACCATCCTCTCAAGCTAACAGGACCTTGCGAGCCCATTCTCACGGTGATCATGTCTGCAGCAGCCTCTGGATATTCAGGATGCAATTCATAGGCCTTCGTTAGCTCCTCCCTGGCCTTTGCTAATGCCTCGCGAAAACCTTCCCAGCCTTCTTCAGAAACTTTATAAGCCCACCCACTGCCTCTTAGTTTCCAGCCTTTTTTTATGTGGAAATTCCCCCTTATGACTGCAGCAATCCAGGGATCAGACTCGGGAACTTCGTTTAAGTAATTGAATAATATTTCTCGGTGCGGGAAGGAGAGGTCGTTCCACATGTTATAGAAATCCTCTATGAGAAAACGCTGGTGACCATTTTTATAAGCCTTGTCAGCGGTGGCCGTGGCGAAATACTTTAATTTCCGGTCTATCATGTCATTGACTGCCTCATTTCCCCTCTGCAGCTTCTCGCAAATGTAAGCAAGCCTGTTGGCTGCATAATAGCGATAAATGGGAGGATACTTGCTTTTCTCCAGCATCCCCAAAGCCTGCCGTACAAATACCTCCGCCTTTCCTGCCCCTTCAAAATGATGAAGGAGATTGCCGTGACAATAGACAATATAGGGATCCGTACAGCCCAAGTTCATCAGTTCCAAGGAAGCCGATTTTAGCTTTGCAATCAATTCCTCATCACGGTTACCTTGAAAAAATTCTACTATCTCAGTGAGAAAACTTCGCGCTTTGTCATTCCATTTTTTATTTTTTGTGCCATAGCGATTGTAGTTATTTACCAGCATCTTCTTGAGCCATTTTGTCTTCTCTTCCATGTACTTTCGGGCAGTGTACGCATCTGGTCCCGCAGGAATAGGCTTGCCTTTATGTACAGTTGAAAAACATACATTGCCGCTAAGAAATAAAAGTCCAACTATGATCATTACTCTCTTCATCATAGCGTATCCCTCCTTCTACCTATTGATTATGAAGAATAAAGTATGTATATTCCCCTATCAAGCAGCTCTTATATAACTACATCTTCTGATGCAAATATGCGAAATCCCGGTGAAGCTGTTTACTGCTCACATAATCTCTGCTTGCCAATTACCGTTACACCTTGTGACGACCGCGCCAGGTTATGGACAAATGTGGCGTATCGAGCAGTTGCACACGGGGCACCACAGGCCACCGACTCAGGTCAAAGCGCACCGAATGTACTGCGATCGCTCTCCTCTCCTCGGTTCAGGACCTAGGTATACATCGTGGTTGCGCTCTCGTCCTTAGTTTTCAAGATACCCTCACCTTCAAAATCCGGCTTTTACTGATTTTGTCGTATGGAATCTGGATTTTTAGTATCAGGCATATCCTTACCATAGGGGCAATTTCAATATCAACACAAAATTGTATTATAGTAAAAATGCCGATAACTTGGAAGCAGATATTTTATTAGCGTAATTTGGGCGATCCGTGGGCAAAATCATGAGGTATGGAAAGCGTCACGACTGAGCAAGAGGAAAGAGATTTAGGTGGGTAAAAATAAAAAACCCGGCAACGTGCTACTCTCCCATGCCGTTACCAGCATAGTACCATCGCCGCGGAGGGGCTTAACTGCCGTGTTCGGAATGGGAACGGGTGGTTCCCCCTCGCCATGGTCGCCGGGAATTATTTATCCTATAGCTTATTCCAAGTATCCAGATCTATCTTTGCTTGGCGAAGTATTCTTCTTAATAGCTCCTTCCCAATATCAGACTGGTGAGGATTCGGTATTCTAACCGTTATATTTCCTTTCACCATGAATTGATGTTTTTTTTCCTGAATATGGACCTTCAAACTCTAACTCACTAAGATAGCGAATAAGTTGACTTCTTTTAAGCGGTTTAAGTTCTGGCATTCATGTTGTCTCTCCACGAAAATAGAACGCATTCCTTATCGTTTCTCATTTTTAATAGCCAGTTCCAGGCCATCTATGACCGGAACGGCCAATTGTTTGGAAATCCTCAGCAATATCCACTCCTCCAGAACTTCTTCGAGCTCCTTTCGACATTCTTCCAGAGTCGGAGCATTAGCCCAGACACCGTTAAATCCTGGGATCTCCCCATAGTATGTCTTGTCGTCAGACAAGATGTCATAGTGCGCCTTCTCTAGGGCAGCATTTAAATAGTCTCGAAGCATATGCTATTCACACTTATTTACTTAAAGGAATCTCGTCAAAGAGCTGTGCATGAAAAAGGATCGAGAAACGCGGTTGATTCCCCGATCCCGTATGTACCTACGAAAAACAATTAACAACCATATATCGGACCGTTGGCTCATCCTGAGCATGTAAGTTAATAGCCGTTAAGCCTCACGACTGATTAGTACTGGTCGGCTACATCCGTTACCGGACTTCCACCTCCAGCCTATCAACCTCGTAGTCTCCAAGGAGTCTTTAGTCCGCGATTCCCACCGAAGCGAGAATGTTGGATGGGAGCTCTTATCTTGGGGTGGGCTTCCCGCTTAGATGCCTTCAGCGGTTATCCCGTCCAGACATAGCTACCCAGCGATGCACCTGGCGGCACAACTGGAACACCAGAGGTTCGTCCAACCCGGTCCTCTCGTACTAGGGTTAGCTTCCCTCAAAGCTCCTACGCCCACATCAGATAGGGACCGAACTGTCTCACGACGTTCTGAACCCAGCTCACGTACCGCTTT
>CAZVVA010000003.1:20471-42959 GCA_964630455.1 uncultured Candidatus Sumerlaeota bacterium | reverse complement strand
AATCCGTGCCCGACACGGCGGGAGACGCAGCGCCGTCACCTGCGCTCTCGATCGAGAGCACATCATATTGCTGCAGGTTCAGCGAGTTCGCCCGAAGGCGTATTTGCGGAACGAGTGATTGATCCGTTATATCGGTCGAGACCCTGAACCGTGCCCTATAGAGATAGTCCGCCTCCGCAGGAACTGCATCCTGTGCACTCTGCCAGAAGCCAAACGTATTCGTATTCGTTGATGAGGTCATTTTCAGGTAGTCAGGCTCCCAGGTGAAATCGGGAGCAGTAAAAACAACCGGCGCGCCACCGGTGGTCCAATCCTCCGTATCTGGGATAAAGTCAAAGACAATCTGCCACGGCGTAGGTGATGGCGTTGGAGTCGGTGTCGGCGTTGCTGTGGGCAGCGCCATTGCGTCAAGCTCAACCTGCTCAGGAATACCCTGCGCACTCGAGTCAAAATAGAGGCTGAACGTCCCACCTGCTGAATCAAATGCTATCAGGTCGCTATCGTCGTATAGTGTAGCAGTGATTCTGGTGGCTGCATCAAAGGAGAGAATCCACACGGTATCAGTATCCCGACTAAACGCGTTCAGGTCGACCTCGGAAGGTAATCCTTCAAGTGAGCCATCGAAGTCCAGACTGGGCACAAACCCACTCCCAGTGACAAAGCGCGCCATGTCTTCATCAGCCACCATGCCTACCCCGGGCAATCTTGTATCTTCTTCAAGAGAAAAGGAAAACTCCAGCGGAGATTCGGAAATTACGTCCACAGCATCCAGATTAACCCCGGCTGGCAGGCCGTTCGCTGAGCCGTCCCAGAACAGGCTGATGGTTGCCCCATCCCAGAGCAACAGGTCTTCATCAGCGTAAACCGTACCACCAATCTTCGTATCTTCTGAAAGGGAGAAGACCATCCGGTCGCTGCTTAATAAATCCACTGCATCAATATTAACCTCTGGCAGTAGCAGATTAGTCAAAGCCACACCATAAAGCACATATGTGCCCAGGCCATCGGTGTCCACCAGCTCATGATCTGCCGGCACCAGGCTGGCATACGAGGCATCTTCGTTATGCGAAAACACAAATGACGCCTGAGCTATCCCTGGTGGCCCAATGCTAAAACACACCAGGGCAGCTATCAGCCAGAACCCAAGGCTTTGGCATTGTCTATAGTGTTGCATAACCTTACCTCCTTTTAATCCGTTGTGTCCGTTTATCCGTTTACCCGTTTGTCCGTTATTTGGCCTTGGTGCGGAGGTATTTGATGAAACCCGTCAGCGTTTTTGATACGTTCTCAGCTTGATCAAACACAGTCTTAAATTGTTCCGCACTGAGGTACTTCCTATCCAAAGCAACGTACAGATGGCTTTTGACCTCAGAAACCGAGGAAAGAGAGTAGCCGAGAAACCTGATGAACTCCTTCTTTGAGTTCCTATCAAATCCCTCAGCAATATTCGCCATCACCGAGACGGTAGCTCGCTGAATCTGGTCCCTGAGCCCAAAGTCTCGGGCAAAACTGCCCGTCGCTATTGTGTCATAGACCAGATTCGTCAATGCTCTTGCCTCCTGCCAGGCTCGAATGTCCTCAAATCTCTCAATCCTCGCCATCTTCTATCCTTCTCCTGACCAACGGACCAACGGTCTAACGGACTAACTGTCTAACGGACTGACGGTCCTACGGATGGTTATTGACCTGCGTGCACGTAGTCAGGTTATAGTTCGTTCCATTTGCCATACAGCAGTTTTCCGCGACAAGGGATTGGGTGGCCCGGATCCCATCGCCTGTATTGCTGTAACAGGCATTGCCACTGACCGTAGAGCCAACGTTTGCAAAGATGCCTTCGTCTCCGTTGCTATTGCAGGTATTGCCGCTGACCGTACTGCCAGAGCCTGCATAGATGCCGTCGCCTGTGTTGTCCCTGCAGGTATTGCCGCTTACCGTACTGGCTAAGGTTGCACGGATGCCGTTGCCTCCGTTTGAGTCGCATGTATTGCCGCTGACCGTACTGCCAATGCCTGCACGCATGCCGTCGTCTCCGTTGTTATAGGAGCGCAGGGCTTCAAACTGGCTGTTGCGGGTGTTGTAGGCATAAATCCCATTCTCCCGCCAGTCGCGCACCGTTCCATTACGTATGGCGATGTTATATTTTGCCGGAGTGGAGACATATATACCATGGCCAGTTGTCCCTGCTGCTTTTCCAGGGCCAATTAACGCATGGCCGTTCAAATCCAGAGTTACATTGTCAGCGTCAATGGTGATGCCATTTGTGTCAGTCTGAGTTGTAGCCAGGTCGTGAACCACAATATAGGAACCGGAGCTGGAAATAGTGTAAGGAATCTCAGCGATGTCAATCTGCCCATCGCCAGCCCAGGCCCCAACGCCCAGCAAAAGCCACACGCCAAGAATACAAACTATTGTTGTGATACTCTGCTTCATAGTTCCATCCCCCTTTTCCTCGTTAGTTAACTTCGGTGTTCAACGTTTCCCAGTGTTGCACCGTGTTAAACCGAGTCAGAAACAAGATGTTTCGCACTCCCAAAATCCACCCGCTCCTCTCCTTTCTCAAAGTTCTACATATACCCTTAGTATCTTCAATAACTATACGGATAAACAATGTCAAGCTAAACCGACTAACTGACCAACGGTCTTATGGATGGTTATTGACCGACGTGCACGTAGTCAGGTTATAGTTCGTTCCATTATTCATACAGCAGTTTTCCGCGACAAGGGAGTTGGCCGCCTGGATCCCATCGCCTGTATTGCTGTAACAGGCGTTGCCCCTGATCGTACTCGCACTTACATAGATGCCGTCGCCTTCGTTGTCACGGCAGGCGTTGTCGGTAACTGTACAGCCAAAGGCTACAAGGATGCCGCTGCCACCGTTGTTGTAGCAACGCAGGGACTCAAACTGGCTATTGTAGGTAAACGCTGCATAGACCGCAGTCCGCCGCCAGTCACGCAGGGTACCATTGCGGATGGCAATGTTATATTGGGTACCGCTGACATAAATTCCATTGCCGCTGGTACCTGCTGCTTTGCCAGGCCCAATTAATGCGTGACCGTTCAGATCCAGCGTAACATTGTCGGCGTCAATAGTGATGCCATTTGTGTTCTGCGTAGCCAGCGTGAGGTCACCGCTCAGGCGATACATTCCCGGCAGTGAGATGGTGTAAGGCAGCTCGCTGATGAGAATATCCAATTGATTATCCGCTACCGCATCCAGCGGCGTCGTGTTTCCGATCAATGTGTTACCTGAGACGATATTGTCGGCCCCGTCAAGGTCCAATCCCCGGTCATTATTGGTACAATGATTATTGCTAATGCCATTGTTTGAACCGCTAGCGAGGATACCCGCGCCGTCTCCTGCCTGGTAGCCATTTAAATCGCAAGTATTATCTACTACCCGGCAATCAATAACAACCTGAATGCCGTCGCCTGTATTGGCGGTGCAGGTATTGCCGCTAAGCGTGCAGCGAGCGATCCCTATGATGCCCTCACCCTTGTTACTATGGCAAGTATTGCCGCTGACCGTACAGCCAGAGCCTCCATAGATGCCGTCGCCTAAATTGTAGGAGCAGGTATTGCCACTGACCGTGCTGCCAAGGGTTGCAGAGATGCCGTCGTCATCGTTGCCTAGGCAGGTATTGCCGCTGACTGTACTGCCTTCATCTGTCTGGATGCCGTGGGCTCCGTTTTCACGACAGGTATTGCCGTTAACCTTGCAGCCATAGCCTGACCAGATGCCGTAGCGACCGTTATTATAGCAGCGCAGGGCTTCAAACTGGCTGTTGTGGGCGAAGCCGGCATAAATCCCATCAAGCCTCCAGTCGCGCAAAGTTCCGTTACGGATGGCAATGTTATATTGGTTACCGGCTACATCGATACCATGGCCACTACTCCCTGCTGCTTTACCAGGGCCAATTAATGCGTGACCGTTCAGGTCCAGCGTTACATTGTCGGCATCAATGGTGATGCCATTTGTGTCAGTCTGAGTTGTAGCCAGGTCATGAACTACAATATAGGAGCCGGAGCTTGAAATAGTGTAAGGAATCTCAGCGATGTCAATCTGCCCATCGCCGGCCCACGCCCCTACGGATAGCATAAGCCATAATGCAATAACCCAGGCCATTGTTTTTGTACGGCACATCATAGTTCTCCCTTCTTTTTACTGTTTTTTATAGATGAATAATTCCTCCCCACCATCGTAACGTCCCATAGATGCTCTGCCTCATTTCTTCCAAGCTTCTCGAAATAAAATTTCTATTTAACATTAATTTCCCAGACCGTCAACTCCTTTTTAGCCCAATTGTCCGGTCCACTGGATATGAAACCATAGACATTAGACTTAATACGTTATGGATTGGGGGAAAGCTGCAGTGCCTAAAGCCTTGAAATACGTAGACTATACTGTAATGCATTTTATGAATTCTGCGCATGACTGTTAACATACCGCGAGGAAATGAGCCCGAATTTGCCCCCTCGATTTACGTGCTAAACGAGTAAATCATTACACAATCTTTGATGGATATCCCCTTCGACAAGCTCAGAGTAAAGCAAGTAATTCTACCTGTCAGATTCAGTACAGTCAGCTACTACGTATGGGCGTTTAATTAAACGCCCCTACATCTTCTGAAATCTTGAAAGAAGAATATTCAAATAGAAGCAATTTGGAAGTCATTTTAAACCTCATATACCATGTGATGGTGTTAGTGCTTTAGCGACTTTGTAAATCGCTCCAGCAGTCTTTTTCTCGTTTTTCCATTGACGTTCATGTTTGCCCTTTTATATTTATAGCACCTAACAAAAAGAACTATCAAACCACGACGGCACGACGTGAATGCGCCTTAAGAATGTTGGGGCGACCCACCGGGTCGCCCCTACTCCCGTCGTGTACGTTGTGTCGTAGTGGTTATAATTTCATTTTGATATTGTCTCTTAGCTTAAACACCAGGAAGAACATCGAATTGGCAGTCATGCACAATAGTAACCCCAAACTTGAGGAGGTGTAATATGAAGCGCTTTGTGATGATGTTTTTGCTAACAGGAATTATTATAGGGGGCACTTCCTGCCAGTTGTTTCTCACAGGTGGTACAATTGCCGAGGCGCCGATAGATATTTCCGGCGAGATTCAACTCCGCATCAACGAACATGTGCAAAAGAATATAAGCAAAGATTATGAAGGCCCTTTCCCAAGAAGAACCCGGTTGGGGCGGGTGGAGGTGGAAGATTCGACAGTACGATTGCATTTTAATCAAGTGCTGGTTTCCCAGCCAGTGAGACAGACGCTGGTTGATGACCTTCGCACGAGGTTTACTCTTCTGAGCAAACCGCTCATCGAAAATGCAAAGATAGAAATTTATGCAGGTGGCAGACGACTAGAGGATTATATTCCCGGACTCTATCGCCCACCGGGACTGCTGCCAGAAAAACTGCAGCCATCAGAAAAGCCTGTGCTGATAAGGAATATAAGCTCGCCAGAGCCGATACCTCAGGCAGGTCTTTATAATCACTACATTGCGCTCTGGCATAGTCATGGCTGGTATTACGATACAGAGGCAAAACGATGGCAGTGGCAAAGACCCAGGATGTTCACCATTGTAGAGGATATGCTGCCGATGAGTTTTACAATACCATTTATAATGCCGATGCTGGAGAATGCAGGTGCAGTGGTTTTCTGCCCACGGGAGCGCGATTTGCAAATACATGAAGTGTTGGTGGATGACGATGACGGTGAGAGATTTTCCGAAAATGGCACTTTTAAAGAAGACGGAACAGAAGGTTGGCAGGTAGACGATGGTTTCGGGTTCAAGAACTATCTGGCTCCGTATCCTGACGATATGAATCCGCACCGAGACGGACATCGCAGAGTGGTAAAAACCGTTAAAGGGGCTGCGACAGGCGTAGCGCGTTGGACACCGGTAATTCCAGAAAATGGTTATTATGGTATTTACATTTCCTACAATGCATCGCCAGAACGAGCCACTGATGCTCATTATGTAGTGTATCATACAGGTGGGAAAACTGAATTTGTGGTCAATCAACAGATGGCTGGTAATACCTGGGTTTATCTTGGTGGTTTTCACTTTCGTGAGGGGCATTCTCCAGAAAGGGGTAGTGTAGCCCTATTTAACGATTCGACGACTGCAGGAATGACGCTATCAGCAGATGCGGTAAAATTTGGTGGTGGGATGGGTGATATAATTCGTGAAGAGAGTATAAGTGGATACCCCAGATATTGCGAAGGTGCCCGGTACTGGATGCAGTATGCAGGGGTAGAGCCTGAATTTGTATACAAACTTGGCATAGAATCAAGATTTGGAGGACCTGATTATCTTGAGGACTACACAGGCAGAAGTGAATGGGTGAACTATTTGCTTGGAGCGCCATCAGGGCCGAATGTGAAGCGAGAGCATCCGGGGCTGGGCGTACCGATTGATTTATCTCTCGGGTTTCATACGGATGCAGGTATTACGACAGGTGTAGTCGGAACGTTGATGATATATCGTGTGCAAGACGCAAAGAGACAGGAGCAGTTTCCGGATGGACGTTCGCGCTGGTTAAATCGAGACTATGCAGATATAATGCAATCGCAAATAATCCGTGACTTGAGGCTGAAATACAGCTCTACGTGGACACGACGTCAGCTGAGGAATGCAGATTATAGCGAGGTGCGTCGGCCAAATGTTCCTGCAGTGCTACTGGAGTTACTTTCGCATCAGAATTTTGATGACATGAAATACGGCCTTGATCCACGGTTCCGTTTTGATGTTGCGCGTGCAATTTACAAAGGGATGCTCAGATTTATTGCTTATGAATATGGTTTTGAGCCGGTGATTGCGCCGTTGGCACCAAAGAATTTCGTCGCTAGAGCAACTGGTAAAGGGAAGGTACTGCTTCAATGGGAGCCGCAGGATGACCCGTTAGAGCCAAGTGCACTGCCAAATGCCTATGTGGTATATACCCGCTCTGGCGTTGCTGCGAGTTTCGACAACGGTATGTATGTCAGCGATAATAGAGTAAAGATTGACGGGCTTGACCCGAATGAGATTTATAGCTTCAAGGTCGCAGCGGTTAATGAAGGTGGTAAAAGTTTCGCTTCCGAAGTGCTATGCGTACGCACAGGAGATGGGGCAACAACTCCGAAGGCTCTTATTGTAAATGGCTTCGACCGGATTGCGCCGCCAAGTTTTGTAGAGAGTCAGAATTTTCGAGGAGCACTGCGAGCAAACGCAGACCATGGCGTGGGTTATTGCTGGAATCTGGGACTTACAGGAGACCAGTATGATTTCGATCCGACCCACAAGTTCCTTACCAATGATAATCCAGGCTGGGGAGCATCGTATGGTGACCTGGAGACGAAGCTGGAGCTGGGTAATACCTTTGATTTTGCCATTATTCACGGGGATGCACTGGCTCAGGCAGGGTGGACGTTTGACTCAGTTAGCGACGAAGCGGTTGCAACAGGACAAATAGACCTGAACGATTACGCAGTAGTTGATTGGGTGCTTGGCGAGGAACGAACGACCTTGCCGCCACCATGGCCCAAGGGAACTGCCCCACCTGACAGGATGCAACCGCAATTCAAGACATTAACTCGTATGGAACAGGCGTTTATCAACGATTACCTTACCACAGGTTCCGGACGGCTATTTATCAGCGGCGCATACGTTGCAACTGACCTTGGCGGCACAGAGCCGACAGTTACAGAATCAGACCGAGAATTTTTGCGTACTGTATTAAAATGCGACTGGGTGACAAATAACGGCAGCAAGACGAATAATGTTGTGCCCGTAGAGGGTAGCATACTTAAGCAAGTAGGAGAATTTCATTTCAGTGCAGGCATTGGTGAGAATGATGTATACGGGGTCGAGTTACCGGACTCCTTGAAACCAGCAAAAGATTCAGGTGCAGAGACTGTAATTCGGTATGAAGATGCTAAATTCAATGCAGGGATTGCATACCGAGGTGCAGATTATCGAGTGGTTGTCTTTGGATTCCCTTTTGAAACAATAACGAGCGAAGAAATTCGTCATAAGGCCATGAATTCAATATTAGAATTCCTCACTTTTGATTAAAAGATATAAAGACATAGCAGATTAGCTTATGAATAACTGACATCTGGAGTGGACATCGAGGATTCAGCATTGTCTAACCCATCGTTCCAGTGGAGCGGAGCAAGATAAACGCCTCCCTGGCCCCAACCACAATGACTAACGTACCACTTGCCGTCGGCATCGCGTACTACCTCCGCCGCGTGGGAATGTATACGTCCGACTTTATCTTCCACACTCCAGTGAAACGGATCCTGGCTGCGAAACACGTGTGTACCAACATAGCCACTCCATGGCCCAGTGAACAAATAATAGTAACTGCCACGACGCACAACGAACGGTGACTCGGTAGGGCTCCAGGAGTGTTCCTTGATCGTGTCGCGGAAAGCAACGTTCCGCTCGCCCCACTTGACAAGGTCATCGCTGGTTCTGTAGGCCACAATGTGGTCACCGCCAGACGGATCACCGGTTGCGGTATAATACATCACCCACCTATCCCCTACCCTAAGCACAAACGGATCCCTTGCCTCATGGCCATCAACAACCATTGGATTCTCTGGATGGCGCTTCCATGTTTTCAAATCCGATGAGGTAGCCAGGTGAATTTTATATTTTGTGTGGTCTTCATCTCCAGCGCAATAGAACATGTAGTACATCTTCTCGTGAAAAATGACATGCGGTGCCCAGAGATGAATTTCTTTCCACTTCTTCCACTCCGCTGTCAGAGCAAAACGCTGCTTATCCCACGGCTTCTGGCTCAGATTCCTGGCCGTTGCATGAGCGAAGTCTTTCTCATCCCAAGGATTAGCTGGTTCGGCATGAGTAATTCCGGACAAGTGCCAAATCCCATCGGTACCCCTAATGAAACAGTGATCATTGATATACCACTTTTCATTTTCGCCGACGCTTGGATCATAAATTTTAGTGAACTCACCTGCACCGACGAGGTCTTGATCTTGCGCCAACCCAGTGTCCTCCTTTTGTCGCGTGCATGCACAAAAGCGGTCACATCACCTGAAACGTAGCTGCCTATACTATGAAAACTTGCTTAAACCAAGCGATATTTTGTAAAAAGCCAGACTTTCTTCTTTACGTTCAAAAAACACACAGGCGAACCAATACTATCCAGCCATCCGGTAGGCCGTACTGTGAAAAGTCATTGACAATGGGGTAAGAAAAGGATTCTGGTTTTTAAAAAGTTATAGCAGCCTGTAAGGCTCGGTTGCTAAGGGATCTGCTAACTGCTGCGACCCGGCCTGGAGACAAGCAGGATTCAAAAGGAGGGCTATATGGTGATACGCGTGGGAATTCTTGGAACTGGCTCAGCCGCGGAGCTATACCATATCCCGGGATACCGGGAGAATCCGGAGGTTCAGATAGTTGCATGCGCTGATCAGGACGTTGAACGTGCACGGCGATTCGCAAAAAAGTATGAGATTGAATATGTGTATGCTGACTATCACGAGATGTTCGAAAAAGCGCGGCTGGATATTGTGAGCATTTGTACTCCAAATTACGTCCACAAAACTCAAGCGATCGAGGCATTAGAGGCGCGGATCAATGTGCTATGTGAGAAGCCGATGGCGAAGAACGCCACGGAGGCGCTTGAGATGGTGCGTGCTGCTCAACGCGCTCGCGCTCTGTTAACTATCGGTCATCAACACCGATTCTCTACCGATGCCCAGATTCTCAAGCGTTTTATCGAGGCTGGGGAGCTAGGCACAATTTATTACGCCCGCGCTCAATGCTTGCGCCGGGCAGGAATCCCAGGCTGGGGCGCATTCCACATTAAGGCCAAGTCAGGCGGTGGGGTTTTGCTTGATACAGGAGTGCATTTTCTCGACTTGATGCTATGGCTCATGGGGCATCCAAAGCCGGTAGCAGTTACAGGCGCAACGTATACGGCCTTTGGAAACAAACCGGACGACTCGGTGATCGGCTGGGGAGAGTATGATCGCACAGAGTTCGATGTGGAAGACTTTGCTTATGGGCTGATTCGCTTCGCCGGAGGGGCAACGATGAGCCTGGAGACCTGCTGGGCAGCAAATATCGAGTTTGGCGACAAGATCACTCAGCAGTTGCTAGGAGATAAAGGAGGCGCAACTCTTTATCCGCTACAGGTTTTTGCCCAGAGGCACTGCAGCCTGATGGATATTACGCCACGTGCACTGTGCCAGGTAAATCCGTATGCTGAGGAAATTAGCTGGTTGATTGCAGCGATGCGCGGCGAAAAGGAGCTGCTGGTCAAGCCTGAGCAATGTTACCAGGTCCAGCGGATAATGGATGCAATCTATGAATCTACCGCCACAGAGCGAGAAGTCGTGTTCAGCTAGAGATAGCTCTGCGTGCGTGCCAGTCCAGGCACGATAGGGCCTTGAGAAAACGCACCATTTCTTCAGGCGAGGACAGGTAATAGCGCGCAGCAGTTTGGCGTGCCCTGCCGATGCGCACCGTAATGCCCCGATGCCGCAGGGCAAGGAAGGCATCTTCATCGGTGACGTCATCCCCGCAATAAACAGGCAGCACACGGCGTGACCCTGCGCGCTGTACAACATGGCGCCATATTGCCTCAACTGCTTTCCCTTTATCCCACTCAACCGGCGGTCTTAACTCTAACACCTTTTTGCCTCGTGTGAGACGCAGCACCTTTTGGCTGAGATATGGCTCGGCCACTGCCCGAACGTTCTTGCGCACTTGATGTAAGTGTTGAGCAGGTACGCGGCGGTAGTGGATGCTAACTGTTACGCCTTTTTCTTCTACCAGGCAGCCGGGGATTCTCCCGAGACGTCGGCGCAGCAGATTGCCGACATCTTGCAATGCGTTTCGGGCCACCGGCGGAATGTGAATAACGATACGCAAGCCCAGGCCTGTGATCTCAAACCCGTGGTTCCCAGCCCTAATAATCCTACGTAAAGGAAGTAGACGTTTTATTTCTCGCAGCGAGCGGCCGGAAA
This sequence comes from uncultured Candidatus Sumerlaeota bacterium, assembly GCA_964630455.1. Lineage (GTDB taxonomy): Bacteria > Sumerlaeota > Sumerlaeia > MWCT01 > JAUWMI01 > JAUWMI01. The sequence continues at coordinate 31,959 of CAZVVA010000003.1, read as the reverse complement.
TGATTGCCAGAGTCATTCCTTGCGTGTTGGCCAATGTCTGGAGCAACTCACGCAAAGACCTTGAAGCTACGGCCTGAGCCGGGTGTTTACGGATTGCCACGAGAGTTCCGTCGTAGTCCGACATGAGGAGAAGGTGGTCATATCCAGCGAGCCTTCGGCGGAACGTTGATAGCGAAAGACGTGTGGGACCAGCGGTCATAGGCGGAAAGCCGCAAGGTTAGAAAAGTTTGCGTTCGGTGCTAATATCCAGAGCATCAGCCAGTATGGTATAGAGCCAGTGGTAGATGTCGTGCTTGGCGACGTAGTCCTGCAATTTTTGCATTCGCGCCTTGCGTTCTCGCAAAGGCATGCGAATGGCCTCGCCGATGCGTCGCGCAAACTGTTCGGTATCGAAGGGATTAATGATCAAGGCGTCTTTCATCTCTTTGGCTGCGCCCGTGAACTCGCTAATGAGCAGCACCCCTTTTTGATCCACCTGGGCCGCTACGTATTCCTTGGCCACCAGGTTCATCCCGTCGTGTAGCGACGATACGATTAGAAAATCTGCCATGCGATAGTAGGCAATGAGCTCATCAAGGGGGAGATTTTCGTGCATAAAGACAATCGGCTGCCACTCGGCAGCCTGGTAATCCCAGTTGATATCGCTTACCATATTCTGAATCGAATAGCCAATGCGACGATATAGATCAATGCGCGAGCGCGAAGGTGGGGCAACCAGGACATAGACGAACTTTTTGCGGTAGTGCCTGTATTTTTTTAAGAATACTGCCAGGGAATTGAGCTTTTCAACAATGCCTTTGGTATAATCCATGCGATCGACGCCGAGCCCGATTATAGGGAATTGAAATCGCATAGTTGAGCGGAGATGCTTAATCCTATCCACGGTTTTCCGGGATCTGGCGGTACGATTAATGTAGTCAAAGTCCACGCTTATAGGATATTCTCTGATGTGGGTAATATTATTCTTATACACGACATGGCGGTTGCGATAGTCAACCTCGGCCTCTGGCAGATAGCGCTCCACGGAGCGGAGGAAGTTATAGACGTATTCGCGAATGTGGAATCCAACAACGTCGTTGTGCAAGAGTCCTCTAAGCAGTTCCTGGCGCCACGGGCAAATGCCAAAGAGTTCAGAGCTAGGCCAGGGGATGTGCCAGAAATGGAGCAGGATAGTGGTTTCGTAGTCGCGCTGAATCCATTCGGAACATAGCGCCAGCTGATAGTCCTGAATCCAGACAATTGTGTTCCTGCCCTTGCGCTGCTCGAGTTCCTTATTAACAGCGGCAGCGAACTTCTTGTTTACGCGCTCGTAGCCCCGCCAGAAGGAGTGCTTGAACGAAGGACGTCCAAAGGCATTGTGGAAGAGTGGCCACATCACCTGGTTTGAGAAGCCATAGTAATAATCCTTGAGATCCTGCTTGGTGAGCCAGAGGCGATGGAGTAAGTAGAGGTCTTTCCCGGGAGGAACCTTCACATGGCCTTCCTCATTCGCGGCATCCCGATCCGCCGTGCCGCTGCCCCAGGCAATCCAGACTCCTTTGGTCGCCTGCATTACCGGATCAAGAGCAGCAGTCAGACCACCCGCTGGTGTGGTGTAGTCAATGCCCTTCGAGGAGTACCGATGTTCGTAGGGCTGGCGGTTGGAGACCAGAATGAGATCGTAATCAACCAGCTTTGTTTCAAGGAAACTGTACAAACGCTCTTTTGCACTCATAGACATGAAACTTCTTTCTAAAGTTGCATCGCTCGCTGGCCGATGTCCTTTACCTGCAATCTGCCAGGAAACACGGGGTTGCCACTCTCCACTAGATTTTCACCACAGTCTCGTTCAAATGGTCCAAGTAGAGCAGGAGTAAGAGGTGGTCGCGCACGTGACGAGTGATCAAGAAATTGTGCAAGACGTGTTGGCGTCCGTTCTCCCCCAGCTGCTCTGCAAAATCCGGGTTGTTCAGCAGGTATTCAATCTTATACGCAGCGCCTTCCACAGAGGAGACTAGCATGCCCGTGATTTTATTTTCAATTTGCGTTACAATGCCGCCAGCGGCCCCGGCCACGACCGGCTTGCCTTTCCACAAAGCCTCTGTAACAGTCAGGCCAAATCCTTCCTTGAGTGACTTCTGGATGATAATCGTCGAGGCGCGCTGGAGGGCGTTGATCTCAATATCGCTATTTGGCGGCAGCTCAATGATGTGGACGTTTTTATCTCCTTCAGCTTTCGCCTTGACTTGACTCAGGACTTCTGCGCCTTCTGGATCGTCCGATGCTCCTCCCCCTGCGAGAACCAATTGGCAGTCAATGTGGCGGCTGACTATCTTGTGGGCTTCAATCACTCCAATTGGGTCTTTAAGGGGATCAAAACGGGATATCTGGGTCACGATTGGCAGCTCTGGATCAATTTGAAGGCGTTCCAGTACTCCATGAATCTCCTCTTGTGAGAGTTCGATATTCTTCTTGCTTAGCGGGTCAATCGAGGGAGCAATAAGAAACTGAGGGATGGATAGCATCTGGGCAAAGCTGGGCATCGAAAAGATTGCTGAGTCATAGCGCTCCACATACTTCTTGAGGAAGCGCCATACCTGGCGGTCCGGATTAGAGACGTCAATATGGCAGCGCCAGATCCAATAGCGATGATCCTCATCTCGTAGCTTGGCCTTGATGAGGCCGGCAGGCTGTGGGTCATGAACGAAAATGACATCACCTATAAGCGGCGTCAGCTCCAAGTTGAGGTTTGTATAGTGCTCATAGATGTCGTACATTTCTTCCGTAATGAGCTGCGCTTTGCCGTGGAGCGCATTGTGAAACTCCTTGGTCACCGCGAAGAAATCGTCACCGCCCTTTATGATATCCCACGAAGTATCCAGATCCAATTCGCGAATGAGCGGAACCATGCGTGCAAGGATTTCAGCCACGCCACCCCCAACAGGGGTAGAATTGATATGCTGAATCTTCCTTCGCTTGATTCTGCCCGCAAGATAGAAGAGCTCATCAATGCAATCTTTCCCCACTATGGGTTCATAGTCCCGAATGGACGGAAGCGCTGTGATCACCAGCTCATCCTTTCTTCTGTTTGAACTGAGCGAGGGCGAGCGATTTGAGGTAGGCCTCGATAAGCTTGACAATTTTTTCACGCAGTTCCTCCAGAGTGCTCATATAGGGATTAATACGCTGTATCTTGCGCGCCAGGTCAGCGCCATTAAGGCTATCTTCAATCCAGAACGAAAAGTCGTTTGTCGCTCGTTTCAGTCGAAGGTCAGCTTCAAAAAAATGATAATAGAGAGAGGAAATATCCACCTGTTTCAAGCAGTCAAGGAACTCGCGAATAGAGTGCGCCACGTGGCTTGTTGGTTGAATCAAGCTGATTGCCTTCGTAAAGTGAAATTCCTCACCTTTGGGCACGGAACGAAACTGTACCTGGTTGGCAATATAGCTCTCGATGATCTCAATGAGATCCTTGCGCAGTTGTTCGATATCCTGGTAACATGTGAGGTCAATACTTGCCACGCGTTCACCCAGTCGGCGCTCTTGCAAAACTTCGGATATCCAGTAAGCAAAATCATTTGAATAGAGATCGCGCGCGAAGTGGTGCTTAAAAAAGGTACGATGCGTGTGGCCAAAAATGGAAGCCGAATCAACATAGCGGAGTATCTCAACAAACTCCTTAATGTCGCGCGCCTGGTCGCCCGTTAGCTCCACAATCGTGTAACACTTATAGAATTGAAATCCCTTATCGGTACGCCCTAAATTCATCTGCATACCTTTCACAACGTCTTTATTTTTAAAAAATAAAGTAGCAAATAAGATAAATCAATACAAATTTCATCTGAACCCGCGATGTTAAACTCTTATGCTTTGACGGCGCCCGTGACGTAGCCGGCCTTGATGTGCTTTTGTATTACGAAGGTAATCACGACTGCAGGCACCAGCATGAGAAACGATAGGGCACTTGCCGTGCCGATGTTTCCATAGGAACTGTAATAATAAATGAGCGGCGGGAGATTGCGATTCGTAATTTGAAGCAAGAGTGCATAGGTAAATTCGTCCCACGACAGGATAAACGCGAGAATTGCAGCTGCTGCAATTCCGGGTCTGGCTAAGGGCACCGAGATGCGAATGAATGCTCCCAGGAGCGAGCATCCATCAACCAGGGCCGATTCTTCCAATGTTTTCGGAATGGCAATGAACGTGGAGTAGCTAATCAACAGGACAAAGGGAAGGCTCACGGTTGCATGCGCAAGGATGAGCCCAACAGCCCACGGATGATTATAAAGCCCAAAAGAAATGAATAACACAGCAACGGGAATTCCGACCGAGATGGTTGGAAACAGCCGCGCCATCACGACAACGCTCAACACTACACTACTTAACGCACGGGCACGGGCGATTGCCCAACCACCCACAACGCCTAGCACCAGGCTAAGCAGCGTTGATCCCAGTGCTGCCACAATGCTCAGAACGAAACCATTGAGCAGATTTGCAGAGCTAATGATCTGCTTCAGGTGTACAAGCGTAAGCGTTTTGGGCACGAAACTCAGTGGCCACTGCACGCTTTCCCGTTCAGGTGTAAAGGCCTGTTTGACGAGCAAGTAAAGCGGCGCGACGTTGACCGCCACAAGCAACACGAGTGCAATCGCAAGCAGAACGTTACGTTTCATCCTTCGATTCTTTCCGCCTGTTTCCAGAGCTTAACGTAGAGATATGATAACGCCAGAATGACGATAGCAAGCACTGTGGTGGCGCAGCACGCCAACGATTCATTCGAGTAGTCAATCCAGTAGTGGTATGCATAGCTGGAGATCACTGGTGTTCCTTCGAAACCGAGGAGGACCAAAGGAGTTGCAAAGATGCGAAATGCGTCAATAGAACGCAGGACAACCGCAACCAGAATTGCTGGAATGAGCAGGGGAAACACAATATACCAGAACAGTGTCCAGCCCGTTGTACCGTCAATCCGTGCAGCTTCGTAAATATCCGTAGGGATACTTTCCAGTGCTGAAAGCAGGATTAAAAACACGATAGGCGTAACGTGCCACGCATCCACCAGTATGACCACGCCCAGTGCCAGTAGACTACGCGGCTCGAGCCAGAATACGCCAGAGAGATTGCTCGCCTGAAGCACGCTGTTCAGGTAACCATGTTCGCTGAAAACGGACTTCATCATAATGAGAAAGACAATTTCAGGCACCACGAATGGTAGTAAGGCTATGGTACGAAACACGCCGCGGCCGACAATACGTTGGCTCAGCAGCAACGCCAGGCAGAGTCCCACGATGAGCTCAACTATTACGCTAAAGACCGGGATTATCAGATTGTTGCGAACCGCGAGCCAGAATTCGGGATCAGCGAACAAACGGGAAAAATTGACGAGGCTTGGGAACCTGGCTGTCGGATGCGGCGCCTGAATTCCCGCAGGCGCGGTAAGTGCGAGCTTCACCGCATAGAACGAAGGCCCAATAATCAAGAGAAGCAGATATACCAAGGAGGGAAGGACAAGAAGGAAAAAAAACCAGTTACGCTGCTGCCTAACGGACATTCTCCGCGGGGCTATTTCCTCTCAAGGTTGCGGCCTGTGCCGCGTAGTGATCCATGGTTTCTTTCACGGGCTTGTGGTCAAACACGATGTCGCGAAATGCCTGCTGCCACAGCCGACTGAGAGATTCATAGTATTCAACTGGTGGCCGGGGTTTGACATGTGGTGCCATCTCAATGAACCCATGATATACTTTGCGCATCTCCTGAGGCAGTGCATCCCAGGCTTCCGGGCGAGTAGGCATCCAGCCAAGATGCTTCACAAAGAACCGCTGTGCTTGAGCGCTGGCAAGAAAGCGAACAAGCCGGGCTGCCTCCTGCGGATGAGGAGCCACGCTGGATATCGCAAGATACCCACCACCCATAGCCGCAGCTTTGCCTTCAGGTCCGGCAGGAAGGGGAGCCACTACATTTGGCTCGGGCAATAGCTGTTTCTCCTGGAGCAATGGCACCACGAACGGCCAGTTGAAATGCAGGTAAATCTCTTCCTTCTGCTGCGCTTCCAGGACAGAGTTCTCCTTGTAGCTTCGGGCAGATGGATTCAATGCCTCTCCATAGGCAGCCAAGAAGTTCATTGCCGCTAAGCAGCCGGCGTCGTTCATTCGGAGAGGATCGCCACCTGCCTGCCATACAAAGGAGAGAATATCGCAGGTGAGTCCTTCGTATTGTGCAGCCTTAAGTCCCATACGACCCGGATAGCGCCTAGCCACGTCGAGCAGCTCCTCCCAGGTTGCGGGAGGATTCTCGATATAGTGCGAATTGTAGACCATAGCTTGCCAGGATAAGCGATGAGGAAGATAATAGAGGCTACCATCAAACCGTCCCGCCTCCAGAGCTTCGGCGTTGATCCCCGTGAGGGTCTCCGCATTCATAAGTGGGGTGAGGTCTGTAACCAGCGATTGCATTGCGGCCAGATAGTAGACATCCACCTCAATCACGTCCGCCAGACCTCGGCCGGCGATCACTTCAGCCTGGAGAGCACGGCGAATTTCGGCATACTGCTGGGCTACGAGGTTCACAGCGATGCCGGTCTGCTTGGAAAAATCGCGTAGAAGCGGCTGATATGCTTCTTTTTCGGAAGGCAGGACAGCCAGATAGAACGTAAGCGATGCCTCTCGCTGGCCCTGGCACGCCAGGAGAAGACTGCCAAGCAGAGCCAGCCCTATCAGGCCAAATGCCGCGAGCCGCCTGAGCATCCCTACTAATCCCATATCTAATCTGGCCCTGTCTGCCATTGGATCGCTCTGCTCGCCCTGAATTATACCTTGCATATCGCGTGCCAAGCATTGCCTCGCACGATTCGTTGACCACCAGAAGTACGCGCCAAACAAAAACCCAGTCACCATAAGAAAAGCGTACACAACGCACACTCGTTTATCTCATAAACGTAAGAGCGAAGAGGCTTGATGTCAATGCAAAAAGAGAGGAGTTACCTGGCACTCGTTTCGTTCCAGATAAGAGTCGTGCATGGTGCTATCAGAGCGTGCCGCATTACCCGGGCCATGCGCTCGTTTCTGGGAACCCGTATATGTGAACACATAGCTGCAACCCTGTTATTAAACAAAAAAATGGAAAAAGGGTGCTAGCTACAGCCCCTTTTCCCATAGCTAAATTTATTAGGTATTGAACGCGTTGCTGCGGCTAACGCGCCAGCCGTCTCATGAGTAAATCATAACGCCGTCGGTTGCCGTTATGTCGCGATATTTCCTAATGAGCAATTTCGTGATCTTCCCGGGCTTTCCGTTCCCAATGATGCGATTATCAACCTTCACGACGGGAATGCCCTCCGCAGCCGTGCCGGTGAGGAAACACTCATCAGCGTCAAAGACATCGAAGCGCGTGAAGGGTTCTTCGATCACGCGGAAGCCAAGGTGAGTGGCAATCCCGATGATACAATCACGGGTGATGCCTTTCAGGGCGCCGAGGTAGACGGGAGGCGTATAGAGCGTACTGCTTTTTACGATAAAGATATTCTCGCCGGAACATTCAACCACATAGCCCCGCTGATTGAGCATTAATGCTTCTTGCACGCCAGAGTTATGCGCCTCGATCTTGGCAAGAATATTATTGAGATAGTTGAGCGACTTCACGCGCGGATTAGTTGTTTCCGGCAAATTGCGCAGTGTGGGTACTGTAACTATAGATAAACCGTTCTTGTAAAATTCCTCGGGATACAGTTTGATGCGGTCGGCAATAACGAAAATGGTAGGCTTCGTGCAGAGCCATGGAGATAATCCCAGAGTGCCTGGCCCACGTGTAACTACCAATCGAATATAGCCATCCTTAATCTTGTTCATCCGACAGGTATTGACCACAACATCGGTCATCTGACCGGGAGTCAACGGGATTTTCAGCATGATATATTTTGCAGAGGCGTACAGCCGCTCGAGATGCTGTTTAAGGCGAAATATACAACCCTTATAGGCGCGAATACCTTCAAAGACGCCATCGCCGTAAAGCACGCCATGATCAAAGATGCTAATCTTAGCATTTCGTTCGTCTACGTATTTTCCATTAAGATAAATTTTCAGGCCCAACCGTGTTACCTCCTCTGCCGAACCGGCGCTGAGAAAAATCGGTGCTTTAGCCAATGCATGTAGTCCTCATAGCACATTTTTGCAGGTTTTCAAGCTTTTTCGTCACACAGGATGCCATTGTGAAGGCGATATATGCGGTGAGCCTTAGAGGCAATTTCCGGGTCGTGAGTTACAATAACAAGGGATTTCCCACGCTCAACCGTATGGGCCCAGATAAGATTGATCATCTCGGCGCCAGTATTGAGATCCAGGTCGCCTGTGGGCTCATCGGCCAGCACTAGGTCAGGGTCATTGACCAAGGCGCGTGTCAGAGCAACACGCTGCTGTTCACCACCTGATAGCTTCGCAGGCCGATGGTTCAAGCGTTCACCAAGTCCAACTTCCTCAAGCAGTAGCTTTGCGCGCTTTGTTACCTCCTCACGAGGCGACCCGTTGATCAAGGAAGGGATCATAACATTTTCCAGCGCGGAGAATTCCGCAAGCAGATGATGGAATTGAAAAATGAAGCCGACTCTGCGATTGCGAATCCGAGCCAGTTCTTTGTCCTTCAGGTCATTGTAATCATGCCCGGCGAGAATAATCGTGCCTGCACTGGGACGATCCAGTGCACCAAGCAGATGAAGGAGCGTGCTTTTCCCAGCGCCTGATACTCCTGCGATTGCTATGGATTCGCCCTTCTGGACGCAAAGATTCACTCCCTTGAGAACCTCCAGCACGCGGTGCGCGTCAGAGAAATTCTTCTTGACTTCAATTGCCTCAAGCACACTATTCATAGCGCAATGCCTCAACAGGATCTAAGCGAGACGCCTGCCAGGCTGGCACAAGGGAGGCCAGTATACAAATTGCCAGCGACGCCGTAACAATAATGAGAACAGTCAGTGGCTCTACTAAGACCGGCAAGGTGTCTATACCATAGACCGCATCGGGAAGGTCGTAACGAATCAACCTCAAGAGCCCACACAGCCCAATTCCGAGCACCACTCCAACCGCAGTTCCAACAATCCCAATCGTGACTCCATAAAAAAGAAAAATCTTGAGAACGCTCGTGTTGTTAGCACCCATTGATTTTAAGACGCCGATCTCGCGTGTCTTTTGCGTGACAATCATAATGAGAGTGCCAACGATGTTAAAAGCGGCAACAACAATAATAAGCATCAGAATAATAAACATCACGAGTTTTTCCATGCGCAGGGCATTGAAGAACGCCCGGTTCAGCTCGTCCCAGCTGCGGATCTTACGGTGTCCACTGAGCTCCCTGGCAATGCGCTCTTTGATCTGCCTGACCTTGTACGGATCCCCGACGTGCAGATGCACACAATCCACGCCCTCGCCAAGGAGAAAGATGCTTCGCACCGTGGCCAGATTGGAATATACAAACGCTGAATCCACGTCGTATAGTCCGGATTTGAATACACCGACAACCTTAAGTCTGGCAATTTTAGCAACGGGCCCATTTGCAGTCCTGGCCAGCTTCGTAATAGCATACACATCATCACCCACGGTCAGTCCGAGTCGCTGGGACAGCTTCCAGCCAATAACCACTTCACGCCAGCCGGGCGAGCCAGTGCCTGCGACAACATCCTTACCAAATGAAGTTACTTGGCTTTCACGCTCAGGATCAACGCCGCGAAACTCCACACCGACCTTCTGGGTTTCAATGCCTGTCGAGGGTTGAAGCAGCGCCTGACGGGTAATGATCGGTGCTGCAGCCACAACCCCGGGCACGTTGCTGACCTTTGCAATCACCTGCTCGTAATCCGTCATTTCTTCTTGCCATCCCTGCCAGATTTCAATGTGCGAAAAGACCCCCATCATCTTGCTCACCAGCTCATTGTCGAAGCCATCCATCACAGAAATCACCACGATCAGCGCGCCTACGCCGAGCATAACACCGAGAATCGAGATGATCGTGATGATCGAGACAAGGGCCCTGTGCTCTTTGGACAGGAGATAGCGAAAACTTATGAACCGCTCAAATGTCATAGTAAGATCAGGCTCCTGAATGAATGCGTCCGTGGGTGATGTCGCCAAAGGTTAAAGGCGCCAGATTAACCATCCGTTGGGTCCTGCACTTCCTGTGGTGATGCGGAGCTCTCCGGCCGCATAAGAGGAAAGAGGATACTATCGCGAATGGAGGAACAGTTGGTCAGCAACATTACGAGCCGATCAACGCCAACGCCCAGGCCACACGTTGGTGGCATTCCGTACTCCAGCGCCCGAATGTAATCCTCATCCATCATGAAGGCTTCCAATTTGCCCGCCTTGCGCAACTCCGCCTGTTCCTGGAAACGCTCATATTGTTCTCTGGGATCATTAATCTCTGTGTAGGCATTGGCAGTTTCCAAACGTCCGATGAAGAGCTCAAATCGCTCAGCAACAAGGGGATCATCAGGTTTATGTTTAGCGAGCGGACTCAAAGCGCGAGGAAACTCGGTAATAAACGTTGGCTGTACCAATTGGGGCTCAACTTCCTGCTCGAAAAGGGCCATGATCAGCTCCGGTGGTGACAGCCCTTCATCCTCTTCAATGCGCTTCCCGAGGGCGCTGCGAATCTCTTCTTCGCTATCCGACCAGCGCAACCGCAGTCCCGTTGTCCGCTCGATCGCTTTGAGCATTGTAAAATGTTCCCACTTGCTTTCGAGATTTATTCTATCATCCAGATAGTCGAACTGCAAGCAGCCCAGGACATCCTGGCATACCACCTTGATCATCTTTTCCAGAAACTGCATCATATCAGTATAGTCCCAGTACGCAGTGTATAGCTCGAGCATGGTGAATTCCGGATTGTGCTGCGTCGAGATGCCCTCGTTGCGAAAGTTGCGATTAATCTCGTAGACCTTTTCAAAACCGCCAACCACCAGGCGTTTTAGATAGAGTTCCGGCGCTATGCGCAGAAATAGTGGCATATCAAGAGTATTATGGTAGGTGGTAAAAGGTCTTGCCAGTGCCCCGCCGTAGACGGGCTGCATCATAGGGGTCTCGACTTCAATGTAGCCCTGGCTGTCGAGGTAGCGTCGAAAGCTGCTAACAATTTTGCTTCGCAGCTCGAACGTACGCCGCACATTTTCATTCACGATCAGATCAACGTATCGTTGCCGGTAGCGTGTTTCTTGATCGCGTAGTCCGTGCCATTTCTCAGGCAGAGGCCTCATAGACTTTGTCAACAACTGCAATTGCCTAGCACCAATTGTTACTTCCCCGGTTTTTGTTCTAAAAACCGTACCTTGAATGCCAACAATGTCACCGGTGTCAATATACTGCTTTAGAAGGCGATAACCTTCGTCGCTTACCATGCCTTGCTTGACGTAGATTTGAATTTTTCCCATTCCATCTTGCATATGGAAGAACGCTGCTTTGCCCAAAGTGCGAATCGCCAGCACCCTTCCAGCTACACTGACCGGCTGTTCCGAGCTGATCAGGACGTC
>CAZVVA010000003.1:0-20461 GCA_964630455.1 uncultured Candidatus Sumerlaeota bacterium | reverse complement strand
CAGGACGTCTGCATCGGCAAGTATCTCGCTACTCTTTTGCTCAGTTGTGTAGCGGTTAACAAAAGGATTGATCCCTTGTTCGCGAAGGGCCTCTGCTTTCTGGTACCGATTTTTAATAATCTCATCCGACATTCATCTATGCTCCCATCTATGCTCCGCTTGAAAACTGAGGCAGCTGATACGCCTTTTGAAACAGAATGGTAGGGCGAGCGTATTGCATGGAAATCATTGAACGTTGTTACTGGTGCCCTGGAATTCAAACAAGATCGAGAATTTGTTATGCTCTCTTCCGCTGCACCTGCCACAAATGTTGGTTTTTAAATTCGACGAAACCTGTAAAAGGCGTAAACCCAATAACAAGTACGCCAATCGTATAGGAACGGTTTTTCAGGTGTCAAGAAAAAGCAGGTAAAGTAAGTATGCCCTTTTCTTCCCCAGGGGTGGGGTAAGGAATTATCCTGTTGACTAAGAGCCGTTTTCCTTGGAACGTAAGATCAAGTTCTTCACGCATAAATACGCAATTGTCTATACATGTTTCAGTCTGATATGATGGATAAGCAATCGCAAAAGCGGGTTTTGATCATCAATCCACCTTCCGGGCTGTATCGGCGCGATGACCGCTGCCAGTCTCGAGTCGAGGATCAGACCGTGCAGGTCGTTTTTGCTCCAATTGATCTTGCATATCTGGGAGCGATGGCACGGAAGGCCGGCGCAATGGTTCGTATTGTAGACTATCCGGCCTTAGGGCAAGGTTTGCACGCCATCGTCCGCGAGCTTCACGAGTTTTCGCCGCATTATCTGGTTTTCAATACAACCACGGCTACTGTGCGTGACGACCTTCACGTCTGTGAATTGGCCAAGGAATCTGACCCGGGCATCGTCACAATTGGCAAGGGCGAGTATCTGACTATCTTCAGTGAAGAGATACTTGGCCAGAATCCATTGCTCGATATCATCCTCCTGGGTGAGGCGGAGTATACTCTTTATGACATTATTGCAGGAAAATCGCTGAAGGATGTTACAGGCATCCTATGTCGATCCAGTGTTGACAGTGAGCTCCCACTTGTATTTCAAACGGCTGAGCGTCCGCTTATTGAAAACCTCGATACTCTCCCCTTTCCGGCAAGAGATTTGTTGGATAACAATCTCTATCGGAGTCCTGAGACCGGGAAACGGCTGACAGTAATTTACGCTAACCGTGGTTGTCCTGGCCGGTGCATTTTCTGCCCGGCAGGCCGGTTGTCGCACTATCGGCTACGCCTGCGGTCGCCGCAGAATATCGTGGCGGAGATTGAGGAGTGTATAAACCGCCACGGCATCCAGGAGTTTCTCTTCCATGGCGACACCCTTACTATGAACAAGCGATGGGTGATAGAGCTCTGTCAGCTGATTTGCGAAAAGGGTCTACGGATTCGCTGGGGATGCAATAGCCGTGTAGATACCATAGACGACGAGCGGGCAGAGTGGATGAAACGGGCTGGATGCTGGGTCGTGGCATTTGGTGTTGAAAGCGGTGCGCAGGAACTTTTGCAGAAGATGAAGAAGACCACCACACTCGAGCAAGCACGTGAGGCGATGCGCATTTGTCGGCGTCATGGATTGCGAACCCATGCATTCTATGTGATTGGTTTGCCTTGGGAAACGTGGCAAACCTTAAAGCAAACCTTTAAGTTCGCGCGCGAGCTGGACACGGACTTTTTCGACATCAATATCGCCTATCCGCTTCCAGGCACGGAATTCTATGATATTGCCGTACGGGAAGAGCTATTGCAGACGGAACAATTACACCAGGGCAGCTATGCGCACGGTGTTGTGCGGACGTACACCCTATCTGCTGAGGATCTCACACGATGGCGAAAAAGGGCATTGCTGCGTCTTTCGTTACGGCCAAAGTATATTTTGCGCACATTGCGACACGCTGGATCGCTGCCAACTGTATTGAACTATCTCAAGGCAGCGTGGCTGCGCCTGAGACACCTGCTTCAATCGGACCGTACTGCATAAGGCATCGGCGGTTGCCACGCGATTGTCCAACGAAGAACTCCACTTGCACATGAAAACGTAGGGGCAGGCCTAGTGCCTGTCCTCGTCTGCTAGCGTTGGTAATCTCGCCGCAGCGTATTCGCCAGCAGGTGTGGGAGACGTGTTACTTCGGGAATACGGTAGTGTGTCACAGTGCGAAGGATAATCTTCCGGGCCAGTGGTAGGGTAACTTTGTGGCCTGGGGAGAGAAAAACAGGCCGGCATCCACGTTTTGTTCGCAAAACAGACCCAATAGTGCGATTACGCTTGTCTCGTAGCGCGACCCAGCTTCCCGCCAGATTGCCCGGCTCTGCATAATGCCCCCACAGGCGGCTCTTTGCGCATCCGATTGACGGGCGATCAAAAAGGATGCCAAGGTGGGTCGCCAATCCCATACGCCGAGGGTGGGCAATCCCCTGACCGTCAAACACCAGGACGTCGGGTGCTGTGCGAATCCTAGCAAATGCCTGGATCAAGACCGGGGCTTCGCGAAACGTAAGAAGACCCGGAACATAGGGATAAGGCGCCTTGCAAACGTGCGTGGCTTCCTCAATAACGCTCAGCTCCGGAAATCTTAATACCACAACTGCTGCAAAGCAATAATCTGTTGCCTGCGAATAGGCCACATCTGCGCCGGCGATCGTCCGAATGTCTCGATAGCGCACAGCATTTTTCAGCCTACCCCGGCTGGCCAGTCTGGTCTGCAAGGCGATGGCGTCTCTGGGGCTTAAATCCCAGCGGTTTGAATATCGGGTTTTCATAGACGCGTGGAAATCCACTCTGTTCTGTAATCAGGATGTAAAGAATAGAGGGGCAACCTGCCGGATCGCCCCTACTCATATGTTTTGCTGCTTCTTTGGCTCACTCTTATTCCGTCAGCTTCTCCAGTTGCCTCTTGAGAGCATCCCGCAGAAGATCTTTCCCCACGTCTTTGAGCGATTCGGTCAGTTCAAACCGCGCCTTTGGTTTTGTCAGGGTTCCGGTGACAACAATAGGAATAGGCAATCTGACATAGCCATCCTGTGTTGTGAGCAGCTCGCCGATGTACCTGAGATCACGGACTTTTTTATCCAGGCCAGCGCCTAAAGCCAGGGCAACTTCGAATTCAATCTCCTGGCTAAAGTTGACCCATCCCGTTACCCCCAGTTTTTGCAGTTTCCCAATAAAATCCAGTTCCGGGATTGTCACCTTGCCATTCTGCGCGTCGAAGCGTCCTTTTGCAGAGTAAAATTGCAGCTGCTGGAGCTCGGGGATTTTTATCAGGCCAGCGATGGCGTCGAGCACCGGCACATTATTCAAGCGCCCATCAGAGACATCGAACGTCACATTGCCGGAGAGATTCTTTGCAAGATTTTCCGGCAGCAAACCTTGCCCCTGTACAACGGACTGGCAATTCAGCGTACCTTCAATCACGTTACGCAATGGCGGAACAAAGGCATCAGTGAAAGGAGCAATCGCAAGGCTTTTTACCTCAAGTTCCACATCGTAGCGAAAACCAGGGACGTTTGTCTGCACCTTGCCCGTAAGGTTCACCTCGCCCTGATTCATTTTCATCGCACACTTGTCAATAGTTACGGTACTCTTGCCCACCAGGAAGTGCACTATGAGGTCCTCCATGGTAAAACCGGAGAAAACAAGTGAGGCGATGTCAATGTTTCCCTCCAGGTTTAGATCGCCAAGGTCAATAGGACCGAACTCCTGCAGCGGAGCAGAAGGTATTGACGTTGGCCTAGCGGACGGCTGCCTACCTCTCGTGGCTTGGTCAGTCGTGGCTTTACCTGGCATCTGGATTATATCGCCAAGGTACTGATCAAGGTTCAGTCCTTTTGATGTAACGGTTATATACGACTTTCCAGCTGATTTGCGTAAATCCACGAGTGCTTTGCAAGAAAGCCTCTGAGGAGGCAGACTGCCGCGTGCAAGCTCAAGACTGAGTGATTTGAGATCGTAGAGCTGCCCAGCCATGCTCATATCGTGCGCCAGCACGACCCTGAATGCTTGCTCTGCGGCTTGCGGCATATCTTTGCCAGCCAGACGAATATTTTCCACGTTCAACTTTCCCTTGCTGTTTACCTTCTGCAAATTGTTGGCCAGCTCAAGTGAGCTGACGAAATTAACGGTTGCCGATTTCAGCTCAACATCAGGCATGTATTGATGAATAAAATCAGCCAGTAGCCGCTCGTTAATCCCCTCAAGTGATATGTCAAACTTCCCATCGAGCGTGTCAAGGTCTACACTTCCGTCCACTGCAAGTTTGCCGGCCGGCTCATTTACTTTATGCAGCCGCGTTTCAAAAGAACGAATAGTGGCCGTCTTTCGTTTGGCCAGCACAACATCGTACGCCGAGTTGGCGGAAAGTTCGCTGAAGGCCATTCCTGGAAGGCTTACGGAGAGGTCTTTTATATCACTCGTTCCCTTAAAAACAATTGTGTCGAGATTGTTTTCGCACACGAGTTCCGATGCAGTGGAAAAACTTCCCTTCGCCACCTCAATCCCCCCAACGGCATCAAGGATTGGATTGAAAATCTCGAGACCTAGATCGCTGCATTGAATGGTCAATTTGGAATCTGGTACCTGCAACTTAGCACCCGGTTGGGCAATCTCTTGCAACGGGAGCTTCACCGGTTTGGCCAGCGTGACCTCCGCAACCCGACGCTTTCTTTCCTGTAAATCAAGAGTGAACGTGTCCACCGAGGCGATGTTCGTATCATAATTAAAGCCCATCTTATAGCTGGAGTTGAGCCCAAGAGCATATTCCGGTTTGGAGGGCACCGTGGGTAACTGCAAAGCGACATTGCGCACGCTGAGAGCCCCTTCGGCGAGAATCTGCTTCTGCGAATCGTTTACCTGGAGCGCACCCTGAAAATCAACCAGCGCAGATTTTAGCTCTACCTCTTTCACGTCTGCATAAAACATGCGAAACGCAGTGAAATCCAGATTCTTCATGGTGATTGTCGCATTCATCTGTTTGCGCTTCAGGTCGGCGGTGCTCTCCAGCCGAACTTCTCCGCTCCGTTTCCCGTTTTGAGAGATAACAATCTCAACGGGTTTGACGATAAGCGTCTCGCCATTCTCCAGTGAACAGCTCAGATTCGCGGCAACGTCCAATGAGCCAAGGTCGCTGCCTGCCACTGCAGCCTTGAGATTGCGAAGCTCTGCGTCGCCAGTCAGACGAATCTTTTTTCCTTGCACCTGCGACGTTACAAGCATATCGAGCTGAATGACGCCGCCCTTGAGATCAAACTCTGGCGATGGGACAAGGAATGGCTCAAACTGTGTGATGTCGAGATCGTGGATTCTCAAAACAAACCGGGTTTCTGCAGGAGCTGATCCAGGGAGTTCCGCCTGCCCGAGAGCAATAACAAGTGGTTGGTTGAGAGACCCTTTGCCAAACTCTCTCCCCTTCTGCGATGCATGGAAGTTGAACTGGTTCAGTTTGGCGAGCTGCTCTTTCAGGTTAATCTGACCGTCGTAATCCGCAGCGATTTGCATAGGCTCCGTGGGCCGCTGATGGAATGCGGGAGCAAGCAGACTGAAGTCACGCACGTCTACAGTACCAACCATGCGAACCGCTTGCCCGGCCTCGGTCATTTCAATCTTATTATTTACATTAATCGTTGTATCTTGAAATTGCACCCCGGCGTGGGCAAACGCAAGGTCAAGAAGATTCCGGTTGATGTCCTTCACAGCCACGGTCAAAGCACCTTCCTGCGTCGAAGTATTCAAATTGCCAGTAATTTGAATCTCGCCGCCCGGTCGGTCATTATGCATGAATGCAAAGCTCAACGCCTCTAGGGATACGATCCCGGCCTCCTCCAGCTTGATATCGTGATGCGCGGAAAGCGCGAAGTTCTTAACCTGCACTCCCTGTAGAACCCCCTGCACTCCTGTGATGGATAAGTCCCCGGTGCATGTCATTCCTTTGAGCCTGGAATCCAGGGTGATTTGGGAGTCGAGCTGAATTTTCCCATGGCGAATGTCAGTGGCTGTGCCTTCGTGCAAGCGCGGTTCTGCATGGAGGCGTAAAGAACCGCTACGCCCCGCCACCAGATCCTTTACTTCCACGACAATGTTGTTTATTGCCAGTGATCGCGGTGTCCCGGGTTTCTGACTCTCATCAATCAGCGAGATGTTGGCATCGGCAATTCGAATAGATTCGATAGCAAGCTTTGGCAAGGCCAGTTTTGTGGGTTTTGCTTTAGATGGCTTCTTAACCGGAGCTCGTTTTGCTGGCGCAACTTCAGGCACGGCCCTCTCTGCCGGTTCAAAATTCCATTTTCCTGTAGCATCGCGGCGTGCAGTCAGTTGGAGCCCCGTCAGATCGAGTTGCCTAATAGCCATCTTCTTTTTCACAAGAATGGCGAGCAAATTATACTGTACATCGAGCTTTTCGATCTGAAGCAGGGATTGCTGATCTTCCAGACTAACTGCAGCGAGATTTTGGATTTGAATGCGGCTGAACGGATGCAGCTCAATACTTTCCACGGTAATCTTCTGCCCGATTTGCTTTCCCAATCTGACCAGTAAAACTCCTCTGAGAAATCGATCTGAGGTCACGTACAGGTATGTTGAGATCACAACCAGCAGGAGGAGCAAGGTAGCGGCGATGGCCACGATTGCGACGATCTTTTTCCACCGTCGCCGAGTTCCGGGTTTGTTGGAGGAAGTATTGTGTGGTACCCTCATGCTTGCGCTCCCAGGGGTTCTTCAAGCAGTGCTTTCACTGTCATGCGGCCGGGCCAGCTGGTTGAGGCCTGATGGATGTGTTCCAGCGCTAGCTGAAGCTCGCGGTCATCAGGGTCTATCCTTAACACACCACAGATATTGCATCCGAGTTGCAAAAGCTGTGAGACGTCAATATTCTCTATCGGTCTTTTCATAACATAGGTTCCATCTGCTGCGGATGCAATAAAGTTCGCTTCTTCTAGATTGTGTAGGATCAGATTCAACTCCACATCCGGGATAAGTAGGCGATCAGCTAGTTGTGCAGCGGTCGTGCCGCCAGCATTGTGGCGGAATTGGTTAGCGATCACCAGCAGCACGGCCAGTACTACTCTGGAATCCATAACCTGGGGTGGAGATTCAAGCATGGCTTTCCGACACAACCTCCTAAAATGCTGAGTCACGTAGGAAACCTCGTTGCCCAATAGCACAATATTCCACAGAAAATAAATCCAGATCAAGAAAATAGGTACCGCACCAACTGATTTCAGAAATATGCTAATCCTGGGGCTAACGACATAGAACCCGAAGGTCAACTTGGCCACTTCCCATAGTGCGCCAGCCACCAAGCCGCCTGCCAGGGCGCTGCGAAAGCGAACGGAGGCATTGGGAATAAGGTAGTAGCCGAGCGTCAGCGCCATGCTCGTAATGCCATAAGGGACAATGAGCAGAAGCGCCCTGCCCACAACACGGCCGTATGATTCCATAAGTGAAGTCAGAAAAATGGAGATGCCAATAAGAATTGGCGCGCAGATGACGATAGCCGTGAAGGAAGAAAAGATACGTAAAAAGCTTCGGCGCTTGCCCGTATACCAGACCTCGTTAAATGTCTTCTCAATAGTAGAAAACAGCGCGACGCAGGCTAACACCAGGCCAACAACTCCAAAGAGCCCTATGGCGCTGGAATTCTCCCGAAATGCCTGAAAATAGCTCTGGATCGTCTGCTCAGTCTCCATGCTGGCTGAAGGCACCAAGCTCTTATCCAAAAAGCCGATGACGGTGTCTTCTATGTTCGATGTCCCACCTACGAAAACAGGGGCAAGCAGCGTGAGCAGGGCAATCAACGGAAAAATGGACAGAATGGTCGTATACGTCAAAGCAGCTGCGCGATGCGGACACTTGTCCTCAAAGAATTGATCGTGTAAGAAAATGCCAAATTGTGACAGGCGCAGTACGAACCTGCGCCCGATTCCCAGGCCCTCCGCCGACTGGCGCAAGAGCACCTGCTTGATCCGTAGCAGCCACATAGTTTGTTACCTCTTTCCTTCAGATTGTTCAATCCGAGTGCGCGACCATGCGCATCTCTCCGCCTTGCATCTTCCTGCGCGCTGAGATCATCCTGGCTTACCACTTGCATCGCAAAATCGCTTTAAAGAACATGTCAGCCTGTCATGACCCAAATGCTATTGCTGGCTACCCTGACCGCATTAGCCACGCATAAGGTTTGCCCAAGCAACTGCCGCTTCAGGGTGAAGACTACCCAGCCATATCCTCTGCCAAGACCAGCGACAGGAAATCACCGGCCCAATTGCGAAAGAAGCGAAAAGCCATTCTCTAAAAAGATCGAAAAAAATCGCATTTTTTTCTTGCACTCGGAATCATGTTGTTTATACTCACTTTTTGATAACCATAATAGAAGTGAGGATACAATGCTGCAATAAGTTTTTCATTCATCTAACAATAAACCCTAACTCGAGGGAGGTATAACCATGAAGAAGCTTGCAGCCGTTCTGATCATCCTTGTTGCAGCGGTGGCGATTGCGGTCTATTCGTACAAGCAGTACAAGCATTACTATCCAACCCCGGCAGAGATTGCACCTCCTATGGAAGAAATGACACAGCCTGGCCAACAATCACCAGCGGATCCCGGGCGGTAATGTAGCGGTTTACAAAGTGGCTTGACTGGGCACAGATCCTGGGGGAAATTAATACCCGGGGCAGTTTGGCTTACCCTGGGTGCATGGATCTTTACGGTGCCCTTTATTATGTAAATCGGGATAGCAGAAGGCAGTGCATCTGGATGGTGCGCCGCAGGAGAGAAAATCTCCTGCGGCACGTTTTTCTTTTTTGAGACCTTTGCCTGCTGATTGTGCTTGCCAGCAGTGCCTCCGGGTCATTAATTCTTTCCTTATTTCACTCTGCTACATTCCATAAGTCAGTGAGTTCTCGACGCATCCTCTCATGAGCGGCTCGCAGCAATCTAATGCCTGATTTACACTTTGACAACAGGCACAGATGTTTGTTACAAAATCGAAATTGTATTTGATGAGCAGACATTGTCAAAATTTGATAACATGAAGCGTATAACTATCCTAGGATCAACGGGTTCTATTGGCACGAAGACGCTGTCGGTGATACGTGATTTTCGTGATCAATTCAGAGTAGTAGGTCTCTCAACTTTTGCAAATCTCTCATTGCTTCAGCAGCAGATCGAAGAATTTCGGCCTCCGGCCGTTGCCATTGTGGATACAACCAAAGTCAATGACGGCCGGGCACTTGCCCGACAATTTCAAATTCGAGCCCTGTTTGGTGTTGAAGGATTGATAGAGCTAGCGAGTGGGATCGAGACGGACCTGCTAGTCGTGGCAACAGTGGGGTCCGTTGGACTCCTTCCTACACTGAGAGCCATTGAAAAAGGCATCACAATAGCGCTGGCGAACAAGGAGGTCCTGGTGACCGCAGGCCAGCTGGTCATGCGGGCTGTCGAGCAATACGGAAGTCAGATCATCCCTATTGATAGCGAGCACAATGCCATTTTTCAATGCATGCAGGGAACCGACCGAAATGCAATTCGGCGCATTATTCTCACTGCCTCAGGAGGCCCTTTTCGCACGAGTTCCAAGGAAGAAATTGAAAAAGCAACACTGGAAGAAACGCTGCAGCATCCTACGTGGGCGATGGGCCCCAAGATTACAGTAGACTCCGCGACGCTTATGAACAAAGGCTTCGAGGTCATCGAGGGACATCATCTCTTCGGCGTGGATGTCGACAATATCGAGGTCGTTATACACCCGGAAAGTATAATTCACTCGATGGTAGAATTTGTGGATGGATCAATCCTGGCACAGCTAGCACCTCCAGACATGTATCTGCCTATTCAGAACGCGCTGACGTATCCTCGTCGCTGTCCGACCAATCTCCCCTCACTGGATCTTACGGAAGTTTCCAAGCTGACGTTTTTTGCACCCGATTTTTCGCGCTTTCCATGCCTGCAATATGCATACAATGCAGCAGTCAAGGGAGGAACCATGCCAACGGTATTAAATGCGGCAAATGAAGTAGCTGTTAATCGCTATCTCCGCAAAGAAATTGGATTTTCACATGTGCCCGAAATCATCAGTCACGTTATGGCGGAGCATAGTGTCGGTGACGCACCCAGCCTTGACGAAATTCAGGCTGCGGATGCGTGGGCACGCGAGAAAGCACAGCATTATGAGTAGTATCATTGGACTTCTGGCCGTAATATTCACGTTTGGCATTGCCATTCTGGTCCATGAATTTGGCCATTTTCTCTTTGCCAAGCTCTTGGGCGTTGGCGTTGAGGTCTTCTCGATCGGATTTGGCAAAAAACTGATCAAGTTCAAAAAGGGAGAGACAACGTACGCCCTGAGCGTGATCCCCTTTGGTGGGTATGTCCAGCTCAAGGGAGCCATCTCCATCGAAGAGGAAAAGACAAGTGAGCCGGAGAAGAAACCGGACGACAAAGAACCATCCGCCGAAACACAGAGTGCGCCGCCTTGTGACAAAACTTCCGCAGATACAGAAGAAAAGCCAAAAACTACATCTGAAGTGATCTATAGCGACATTCTGTCATTGCAACAAAAACCACTCGGCACAAAACTAGCAATTTTCAGCGCCGGTGTGTTCTTCAATTATCTCACTGCTGTGTTAGTGCTCACCCTTCTGATAGCTGTCGGCTTCGAAGAAAGCGCTCCTTTCCCTCCGGTGATAGGCCATATTGATAAAACATTTCCGCGTGACCAATATGACATTAAGGTTCAAGATAGAATACTCGCGGTTAACGAATCTGAAACCGAGGACTGGACAGACATCGAGCTTGCACTCCTGAGCCTGACCAAGGAAAAGCAGCCTCAGGTGACCCTGACTATACAACGAGATGGCAGTCGGCTGCGACAGCAGATTCCGCTGTTCTTCGCCGATGATTTCACCTCGCCGCTGGTGGCGATGATTCATCCTGACGTCCCGGCATATGTTGGCGATATTATACCGAATAAGCCGGCGGAGAAAGCTGGGTTAAAAGGTGGCGATTTTGTCCGATCTATCAACGGGATTCCGACAGACAGCTGGGACGATATGGTGGACATAATTAGGGAGAGTGTCGGAAAGCCCCTGGACTTCGAAGTGCAGCGTGGAGAGCAACTTTTGCACCTAATAATTACTCCAAAGCCTCGGGCAGACAAGCCTCAAATGGGCGAAATCGGCATCGCACGGGGTAATCCGGCAAAGAGATTGCTTCGCGAACCGCTGTTTACTTCGTTCATAAATAGCTTTGGCCGAAGCTATAACATTTCGCTGTTTATCGTTTATACGATGTACGACATAATCAGCAGCATGAATCTCACTCTGGTTAAAGAAAGTCTTGGAGGGCCGATTGCTATTGCCGTCATTTCGTACAAGACTGCACAGCGAGGCGTGATGGATTTCTTACTGTTCTTCGCCGCTCTTAATCTCATGATAGGAATCTTTAACCTTCTTCCCATTCCGGTACTGGACGGGGGTCACATTCTGATCTCCATAATTGAGGCAACACTAAAACGGTCTATTCCTGCACACATCCTGATCAAAATCTATACGACGTTTTTCCTTCTCTTGATCGGCCTTGCAATTCTGGTCACCTATAACGATATCATCATGAATATCTGGAGGCTAGGCTTTAGCAGATGACAATTGCGCGGCGCCAGAGCGTGGCAGTTAAGATTGGCAATGTTCAAGTTGGCAATAGTGCTCCGATTAGCATTCAGTCAATGACGAAAACGAAAACCACTGATGTGAGGGCGACGCTTGAGCAAATCCATGCACTCTGCCGTACGGGCTGCGACATTGTGCGTGTTGCAGTTCCTGACAGTGCGTCAGCCGATGCACTTCGAGAGATTGTCGCCTCTTCACCTTGCCCTATCGTGGCTGACGTCCATTATTCGGCGAAGCTCGCGCTAATGGCTCTGGAGGCCGGCGTACACGGGTTGCGCTTGAACCCTGGAAACATGGAACGCCATGACGACGTTGCGCGGATCGTTGAGAAAGCCGGGCAAAAGCATATCCCTATCCGCATTGGTGTCAACGCAGGTTCTCTTGCCCATGGCTACCGCCAACAGGTCGAGCAGGGCAAAATGGGATTGGCGGAAGCAATGGTGGCCAGCGCCCGTGAGTTTATCAACCATTTTGAATCCATGGGATTTCGACAAATAAAGATCTCGCTGAAGGCTTCGGATATTCTCACCACTGTACAGGCGTACCAGTTGCTTGCGCGCGATTGCAATTATCCGTTTCACGTGGGCATTACGGAAGCAGGCATAGGCCGGACAGGCATTATCAAATCAGCTGTCGGTCTCGGAATTTTGATCTTCGAAGGCCTTGCCGATACCATTCGTGTCTCTCTGACAGGCGATCCTTGCCAGGAAGTTGTGGTAGCAAAGAAAATTCTCCAGTCCCTGCGACTGGCCACCTACGGCCCGCAGGTGATCTCCTGTCCGACATGTGGGCGTACGGATATTGATGTGGAAAGCATTGCAATAAAAGTTGAACAGGCCCTTGCTAAGGAGACGATGCCCCTCAAAATCGCTATCATGGGATGCGTGGTGAATGGCCCTGGCGAGGCCAGAGATGCCGATGTCGGTATCACCGGAGGCAAAGGTGTTGGGCTGGTGTTCCGCAAGGGTGAGATTGTGCGAAAGGTTCCGGAAGCCGAGCTGGTGAATGCCTTAATGGAAGAAGTGGCGAAAGTGAAACACGAACATTTGCAGGCACCTCGTAGATCCTGATCCTGACGATGCTCACGAGCAAACCAAGGCGCAAGATGGGGTGCATGAGCACATATATTGATACAGCGACTGCTGAACCATGCAAGGCCCTTTAACGCTACTCAATGCCCTGGAACTGAGCACCGCGTATCTTGCAAATCGAGATATACAAACAGCCAGGCTGGACGCGGAGGTGCTGCTTGCCCACGTTCTGGGGGTTGGGCGGCTGGATTTATATCTCAATTTCGACAAACCGCTCGCTGACCTCGACAAGTCTTCTTACAGAGAGACAATCACGCGGCGCGCGGCCTTCGAACCGGTGGCCTACATCACAGGAAAAAAGGAGTTTTATTCGCTCGACTTTGTCGTAACGCGCGACGTCCTGATTCCGCGTCCGGAGACCGAACTGTTGGTGGACAAATGCCTGGAATGTGGAAAGCGCCTGGAACCCCGGCTCAACAAACCAATACAGATTTTTGAAATTGGCACTGGATGCGGCGCTATTGCCATCTGTCTTGCGCGTAAGCTGAAGCACTCGCAGATAATCGCTAGCGACGTTTCTGAAAAGGCGCTGGCCGTTGCAGCTGACAACGCCAGGCGCTGGGGAGTGATTGACCGTATCCGATTCCTCCACGGCGATCTTTTCTGCGAATTTAGTCAACCTCTGGATATTATTGTCAGCAATCCGCCATACGTTGCTTTTGGAGAACGCGAAGCACTCCAGCGCGAGATCACAGAGTACGAGCCTGCACAGGCCATCTTCGCTGGTGAACATGGCACAGAAGTTATCGAAAAGATTATCTACGATGCCGTGGGTCGGCTACAGCCCAGCGGGCATCTGCTGCTTGAGTTTGGGCAGGGGCAGAGAACAGAGATTGAACGTCTTCTCAAAACTACGCGTGCATACAATAGCATTGAGGTATTTGTTGACTATCAGAATATAGAACGGATTGTGCAGGTAAAGAAGCATGCATAATGAAGTGTGCAAACCATTATCGGATCAAGGAACAAAGATTGTGTGGTTAAGAACGCCGCATGGAAAAGTGCATCACTGATGAACGAGGTGAAAAGCAATCATGGATAAAATCGTACTAGAAGGTGGTCGTCGACTGCAAGGTGTTGTTACGATCAGCGGGTCAAAGAACGCATGCCTGCCTTTGATGGCGGCAAGCTTGCTGGGAGACTCTCCGACACGGCTTCATAATGTGCCGAATTTGCGTGACATTACGACCATGATGATCATGCTGGGAGAGCTTGGCGCAAAAGCCTCGCTAAAGGGAACGACATTGACAATTGACCCCCGAGAATTCTCTGTTCCCAAGGTGCCCTACAACATGGTGCGCAAGATGCGAGCCTCGATTTATGTACTTGGGCCGCTCATTGTTAAGCTAGGTCGGGCAATAGTTTCCTTACCCGGAGGTTGCGCGATTGGCGCGCGGCCAATTGACCTCCATCTCAGAGGGCTGGCAGCTTTAGGTGCTGACATCAAACTGAGTCATGGCTATATCTTGGCGGATAATCCAGGACTAAAAGGCGCAGAGGTTGTGCTTGAAGGTGCACATGGGTCGAGCGTTGGCGCCACCAATAACGTCATGATGGCAGCCGTGTTTGCCAAGGGCATCACAACCATCCGAGGCGCAGCATGCGAACCAGAAGTCGTGGAGCTCGCCACAATGCTGCGTCAAATGGGCGCCCGCATCGAAGGAGAAGGTACATCTACCATCACTATCACTGGAGTTAATAAACTCCAAGGGGTTGATTATACCGTGATTCCAGATCGGATTGAGGCCGGGACGTTCATGACCATGGCAGGCATTACACAGGGGGACATCTTGATCAAGGGCTGCCGAATTGACCACATGGAGGCAATAATAAACAAGCTCCTCGAGATCGGGATTGAAGTTACTCCTCAGGATGACGGTGTCCATGTGAAAGGAACAGATCATCTGAGGCCAGTTTCAATCCGTACCCTCCCCTATCCTGGTTTCCCCACAGATATGCAGGCACAGTTTACCGCACTGCTCTGCCTGGCCGAGGGACAAAGCACTGTGACAGAGACAATATACGTTGACCGCTTTATTCACGTCGCCGAGCTCCAGCGGATGGGCGCTGATGTCCAGTTAGATCGCGGGACGGCAATTGTCCGCGGCGTTAAGAAGCTCAGTGCGGCTTCGGTGATGGCGTCTGATCTGCGCGCCAGTGCTGCGCTGATAGTTGCTGGACTCGCAGCCGAGGGACTCACAGAGGTGCTGCGCGTCTATCACATTGACCGGGGCTACGAACGCATCGAGCAAAAGCTGGCTTCGTTGGGCGCTAAGATCGAACGCCTTGACACCACAAAGACAAAAGACCTGGGATCCACAAGTAGCCAATGGGGTGATACGCCCAATCCGTGAGGGCCTGAGAGCGTACGGACGAGGTCCTGCTGGACGTCGCCCGGGATTTCTGGAGAAGCTAAGGCGTTGCTGAGTCGAACATTTGCCAAGTTCTGGTGGGACACGTACGACTTCCTTGGCCTTTTCTTGCTGGCTAATATTCTTTCCTTCTTTGCAAGCCTTCTTGTGATCCCAATTCCTGGCATTTGGGCGGCATTTCTGTATTTTGCTTCCCAAATTACGGACGAGCGGGAACCTGAGTTTATTGACTTCTGGATCGGATTCAAGCGATACTTTTTGCGCAGCGCGCTCCTTACCCTCATTTGCCTTCTTGTAATCGGCGTTCTTATTGTCAATATTCTGTTCTATATGAATTCAGCCGTTGTGCCTGCCTCACTGCGCATTCCTGCTGCCATTGCCGCTGGCTTGTGCTTCTGGGCGTTCATCTTTGTACTCATGGTTCTGGTTTATGCCTATCCGATTATGGTCACTCAGAATGTGGGACTCCGACAGACGCTCAAGAGTGCGGCACTCATTGTGCTCGATAATCCGCTCTACAGCTTTGTAGTGCTCATAATGCTAGCCGGTATCTTGGTGCTCGCCGTGCTAACTTGTGTTGGCCCTGTAGTGTTCCTTTATGCGCTGAGCGCCACCATGGTCAACAGCGCATTCGACAATGTAATGAAAAAATATGCCGATCGCCAGGCAGCACAGCAAGCACAAGAACAACCACAGGAACAACGACGGCTCACATCGTGGATACAAATCAAGGATGAGGAAGAGCGAAAGAAGAAACACGATCGTTACAAACGGTCAATCCGAGAAATTTTTAAACCCTGGGAATACTGACCAGCAACGGCGCGTCTGTCCTCTCCCAGGCCGATAGACCATGTTCGTAAGAACAAAACATCCTGACCCGGGATCATTGCGATGCCCAACTTGTTTGAAGAAATTCAACCCGAGCTACACCGGCTGAAGCGATTCTGGATCTTCTGCATCTGCCTCCCAGTTTTTTACCTCATTATATGTATTATCATTGATAACTACGTCTTTCTAAAAAATTATACGCAAGGGTTCATGCCCCTGTCGCAGAACACATACCAGGTGGTTCTCGTTGTCTTT
The DNA here is from genome assembly GCA_964630455.1 of uncultured Candidatus Sumerlaeota bacterium. Lineage (GTDB taxonomy): Bacteria > Sumerlaeota > Sumerlaeia > MWCT01 > JAUWMI01 > JAUWMI01. The sequence goes on along the minus strand of CAZVVA010000003.1, from coordinate 4,242 downwards.
GGGGTGATCATCTTCTCCAGTCAGATTCTGATTCTATGGCTCAAGATGATCTTTACGCAGCGCCTGAAACGATTCCTGGACAATGCGACTGCATTTGGTCAACATCTGCGCAGACAGCTACTGGTTCTGGCAGCGGTTTGTGATATCGTGGCGTTTCTTGGCCTGGTTCTTTTCTTAATCAACGGAGACCTCCGAACCATGTTCTTCTCCGGTATCATTGCCCTTGTCTACTACGCACAAATTTATCCATCTGACAACAGTGTACGCAAGGTGATCCACCATCGCTAACAAGCCAGAAAAACTAAACTATCCATGCTTCGGAAGAAAGCACCTGCGCGTAAGATCGGGATATTGCGTCTGAGTGAGCGCTTGAATACCAGTCCGTATAACGTCTTTTTGGAATACAGCAAATTAAAGATAGCGGTATCTGTGCCCGGACAGCAACAGCGATGAACAGTGGCTATGCAAGAAGTACCATTTCGGTATCGGCTCTGACGATCCTGAGCAGGGTTACGGGCATGATCAAGCTCGCCCTTCTTGGTGCCGCGCTGGCACTGAGCCGGATCGCAGATGCTTACTGCGTTGCCAACATTCTACCGAACATGATTTACGAATTCGTCCTGGGCGGCATCATCACCGCGGTTTTCATCCCCCTGTTTGTTGAATACGTAGGCAAGGATGGGAATCATCGTCAGGCGTGGGAGAGCGCGAACGTCATTCTGGGTTTTGCACTGCTTGTGCTCTCAGCAGTGACAGTTCTAGCAATACTGGTTGCGCCATGGGCGATCAAGCTGCAGACGCTACTCATTGTTGACGAAGAGAATCGGCGCCTCGCAGTATACTTTTTTCGCATCTTCGCCATTCAGATGGTCTTCTATGGATTGAGCGCTGTCTTCAGCGGCATTCTGAATACCTTCAAACACTTCGCGCTCCCTGCTTTCGCACCCATTATGAATAATGTTACGGTCATTGGCACCGTGATACTTTATCTGGCGCTGCCCGGCTTCGGTAATACCGGACTGGCCATTGGCACTACGCTTGGTGTTGCCATGATGGCTGCGGTGCAGATTCCCTTATTGATAAAGATTGGTATGCCTCTCAAGCCGCGGCTTAACCTTCGACATCCCATTATTGGCACTGTGCTTCGGCTGGCTCTGCCGGTTATCGGCTACATTGCGATCAATCAGATCGGGCTAATTGTGCGGACCAACCTGGCCTATCAATTTCCTGGCGGGTTTACTGCTATGCAGTGGGGATTTAGCTTTTTCCAGTTGCCTTATGGCATCTTTGCTGTGGCACTGGCAACGGTTCTCTACCCCAGTATGTCACGCTATGCCGTGGAGAAAGACTGGAGCGCGTACCGCGAGACCTTTTCCACAGGAATCCGCTGGACTTCAGTGATCATGCTTCCCGTGACGCTTGGCTACGCGCTGATCAGCTACCCGGCAATTAAGATCGTTATGGAGCATGGGCATTTCACTGAGGCAAATACGGAATTGCTGGCGAGCATAATATTCTACTATTCGTTGGGTCTCTTTTCGTTCAGCCTCTATATGTTTACCACGCGCGTGTTCTATTCGCTCCGCGATACGCGCACGCCAATGTGGATTAATGCCGTGGGTGTGGGGATCAATATCGTAGGGAATATCATTCTGGTGCAATACATGGGGGTACAGGGACTGGCACTATGTACGGGTATTACCTACACTGCAATGCTAGTCTTGTCGCTGAGAATTCTCAAGCGCCGACTCGAGCACCTTGACGGCAAGCGGATTTTTAATTCGCTCCTGAAAATGATGGGCGCCACTGCTGGCATGGCGATATGGACCGTCTTTGCCGTCAATCAGATACGCCTTCATGCGTTGCAGCTTACGATTCTGCCACAAATTGCCGCACTAATCCTCTTGATTTTTGTCGCTGCGTTTATCTATATTGCACTTGCCTGGGCTTTACGAATGCAGGAGCTTAAGCCTATTAAAGATTTACTCGCTGGCAAGAAGATCTAATACCAGAATCCAAAGAGCACGGCACGCCGGCAAACGAGGAACTAGCACATATGTTTCTTTTCCGACCGATCGTAGTACTGTGGACCCTGCTTCCTTTCGTCATTAGCTTCATCCGGGATTGGCACCGCTGGATTCTTTTCGGTCGCCCCAGGCTACTTACCACGGCGCAAAAGAAGGAACGTGCTCGTGCTCTCACAAACATGATCGCCTTACTTGGCCCTACGTTTATCAAGCTGGTTCAGGTTCTTGGCATGCGTGAGGATATCTTGCCAAAGCTGTATACCGATGAATTTAAGACGCTGCAAGATAAGGTTCCCCCTTTCGCCTTTCGCAAGGTCAAAAAGATCATCAAGGCTGAGCTGGGGAGAGACATCAACGAAATCTTCGATAGATTTGATCCGGTCGACATTGCTGCGGCCTCACTTGGCCAGGTCCACAAGGCCCGATACCGCGGAGATGAGGTGGCGGTGAAAATTCTCCGGCCAGACGTTGAGGCCAAGGTACGTGCCGATTTGAAAGTTTTAGGCGCATTGATTCTTCTGCTCAATCATTTCATCATCAGCCACCACTTACGCAGTCTGTGGATTCTATACCAGGAATTTTCAAAAATGATTCACGACGAAATGGACTTTTCAAAAGAGGCGGCCAATGGAGAACGGTTTCGTCGCGACTTCGAGGCAAATCCGCAGGTCATTATCCCCAAAATCTATCACGAAATCTGCACCCGGAAGATTCTGGTGTTGAAATTCTATGAAGGCACACGAGTTGATAACATTGAGGGACTGAAGGCCTTGAACATTAGCTCTGATGACCTGGTCAAGATTCTCGTTGACCTTTATACCCGGCAGGTGCTGATTCATGGCTTTCTGCATGCAGACCCGCATCCTGGCAACCTGCTGGTCACGCAGGAAAGACGCCTGGTTATTGTGGATTACGGCATGACTGTAACCTTTGATCCAGAAGTGAAAATCGAGCTGCTCAAGATTTCAATTGCTGCGGTACGTCAAGACGTCCATGGTGTGGTGAACGGATTTTATAAGCTGCGCATGGTTGATCCGGAGATCAACATTGCCACACTACGCGATGCGGCGCAGGTGCTGATGAGCATTCAATTCACCACGAAATACCGGCCACAGCTCATTCAGCAGATCACGGACGACATTCTGAAGACGTTCTACAAGTTTCCCCTGCGCCTGCCTTCCAATCTGGTGTATTTGTTCCGGGCTGCAACGCTGGTTGAGGGGATTGGCATCTCGTTCGACCCCAATTTCAATGCCCTGCGTGTTGCCACACCCATTGTGAAAAACCTGGTGAAAGAGGTTTACGTTGAGCCCGAGCGGCGATGGGCCGACCGGCTGATTGACAAAGCGCGTGATGTACTGGAATTTCTGGAGAATCTCGAAAAAGTGATCCTTCGTGCCGAGCGCGAGCAGCTCAAAGTAAAGGCACATGCAGAAGATATCCTGGAAATCGAACGCTTTCTGTCAATCATTCTGAAGCGATCGCTCATCGGCATCCTGACGATGGGACTGGCAGTGGTATCGGCAATCCTTTATATCTCGCTAAAGAGCGAGCCTTTGCTTATTGCTAGTTTTGTGATCTCTTTCCTAATCATGCTACTCTTGATTCTGCTACCCATTCGCAGGCGCTTCCATCTTTGATCATATCTGCGCAAATTCCAGTCCGCCGAATAATTTCTGATTTGGCGGCAGGGGACTGGATTATTGATAATTCACCGGATACGTGCTTGTCTTAAAGCTTTATATGAACATCATTGGGGACGTTTTAGAGCTTGCAATCTTACTCGCTGTTTGGCTAGCATTGACATAGTTTTTCAAAGGCTGAAGTGGATCGGGTGGCCGCTCAAATTCTTGGAATTTGGGAGGAAAGTCCGAACACCACAGGGCAGGATGCCCCGTAACACGGGGGCGGGGTGACCCGACGGAAAGTGCCACAGAAAACATACCGCCGTACAAAAGCCCTTGTTCGCAAGGGCTGTCCGCCTCGGCGGACCGGTAAGGGTGAAAAGGTGCGGTAAGAGCGCACCAGCGGCATGGTGACATGTCGGCTTGGTAAACCCCATCCGGTGCAAGACCAAATAGAGGAGGAGAGGTGGCCCGCCTCGTTTCAGCACAGAAACGTTCTGTGCTGATATGACTCCCGGGTAGGTCGCTTGAGGCTGGTGGCAACACCAGTCCCAGATAGTGTTGGCACGATTACCGTTGCAACCGTCGCA
>CAZVVA010000002.1:0-43072 GCA_964630455.1 uncultured Candidatus Sumerlaeota bacterium | reverse complement strand
TTGTTGCTGCTTAACCAGGTGTTTGCTTGCTGCACTGACGATTAGGCAAAAGTATCCTGCGAAAAGTTATCTGCAGACACCATGTAAGTTGATTTGGTTGTGGTTTTACCAAAGGCAAAATCGCTGGAGGGTTTTATGAAAAACATCTCAAGAGTTTTTCGTACGGTTGCCCTGATTGCCAGTGCTCCGTGCCTCTTACTCCTTGTTGCATGTGCTGCCACATTGAGTCTACAAACCATGCCTCTGGATACCAGCATAAGAGGCGTGACTATCCCCCAAGAGGTGCGACTTGCGCCAGGAGACGAGATTGAAATCAAGTTCTATTATACTCCGGACCTGAACGAGAGCCTGACCATTCGGCCAGATGGGAAAATTACCCTCCAGATGGTTGATGACGTCGAGGTAAAGGGTCTCACTCCAGACGAACTCATACTCAAGCTTGAAAGGCTATATACGCCATACCTTAAAGAACCTTCTGTCAGCGTGATAGTGCGCACACTTGCCAGCCAGCAAATTTTTGTTGGTGGGGAGGTGGGCACGCCCGGAGCACTCCCGCTAAACGGTAACATTACGTTGCTCCAGGCTATTATACAGGCTGGTGGATTTATCAAAGAGAGTGCGAAATTATCGAATGTTATCGTAATGCGCCAGGATGAAGGAAACTGGTACGGAGGGGCTTTCGACCTGCGAGACGTGGTTAAAGGCAAGGAGAGCGATTCGTTTTACCTTAAGCCTATGGATATTGTTTACGTGCCGCGCACCAGAATTAACAAGATTAACCAGTGGGTTGATCAGTATATCAATAGGATGCTGCCCCGGATACCTATTGGGGCTTGGTAGTTTCCATCGTCAACATAAAGAGGTATTAGGTCAGTAGCATGCTTTTCCAAATAGACCAGTGACGCAGTAGACCAGGTTAAAACGCTTGGTTCAGCAAGAGGTGGAAGAATGGAGCCGATGGAATTAAAATCAAACGTGCCAATGCATGGGAACCCGTATCTACGAGACATCTCAGAAGTTCCCGAACAGTCGCGACGTGACTTCTTTCGCACCCTGTTTCGGCAAAAATGGAAAATCCTGCTGTGTTTTGTCATCATTGTCGGTGCTGCAGCATTCATGGCTTCTCGTACGTCAAAAACTTATGAATCGCAAGCGAAGATAATGGTTCGGATCGGACGCGAAATGCTTTCTGATGATCCGGTGATTCGAAGCGGAGAAGGACGCGGGACTACCAGCTATCGGGACCAGATGGAATCTGAAATTACAATTCTGAAAAGTCATATCGTTGCTGCGCAGACAGTTGATCAGATTGGGTTAGAGGCCTTCCTTGCGAACGCAAAGGGAGAGGTTGCAAAACTTCCTCGCACGCAAATTGCTCAGCTGGAAACCCCTTCTGAAATTCCACTCCGCGAGAGAGTTATCAACAGGGTGATGAATAATCTCACTGCGAAAAATAGAGGAAGCATTATTTCAGTAGGTTTTACAGCAACGGATCCTCATCTCGCGCAGCGTGTACTTGACACACTTTTGCGTATCTATATGAAGCGCCATATTGATGTTTTTCGGTTAGAAGTTTCCTCGCAGTTCTTTAGCGAACGCAGTGCTGCTCTTGCAGCTCAGCTCGCACGTGGCCAAGCTGAATTCGAAGAATTCTGTAAAACGCATGGCATAATCAACATTGAAGAGCAAGAATACGGACTGCTGGCTCAGGTGGATGATTTACAGGCCCGCCTCTATGATATGAACGCCGAAATCAATGGATCGCTTGCCATGATCTCCTCATTCAAGGAGGAGTTAGAAAAGCCTGCGAAACAGAATTCCGAAGCTTCAACAGCAGTTCCTGGTGAGCTGGCAAGAATACTGAACACAAGGTTACTTGAGCTAATGTTCAAGCAAGCGGAAATTTCTGCAAAATATCCGGAAGATTCAAAGGAGATGCGCGATATCAAGCAACAAATCGAAGTTACACGATCATTGATCGCAAGGGAGAAGGAAAAGAAATCTGGAGCACTTACAGGGATTGATACCGATAAGGCGGCGCTAGAAAGCACAATGAAAAGCGAGCAAGCCCATCTGGCATCACTCCGGGCGAGAAAGGAATCCTTGGCTGGGGAGTTGGCGAAACGAGAAAAGTCCCTCAATGAACTTTCAGCACTTGAAGGAGAGTTTACAAAGATGAAGCGTAATATCAGCCTGAGCGAACAGGAATATCTGAAGTACCTCGATAACCTGCAGGCTACTGAAATCTCGGCCGCTCTGGACAGTGCACATGTTTCTAATGTTAAAATCTTACAGCCCGCTACTCTGCCAGTGGCACCGGTCAAGCCAAGGAAAACGCGCATGATTGCTATCGGATTATTCATCGCATTTTTCGGAAGCATAGGCTTTGCCTTTGTTATAGAGTATTTTGATCACTCCCTGAAAACGAATGAGGAAGTTGAACGTCGTTTGGGACTACCCGTTCTTGCTACTATACCGAAGGTGAGAAAACGGGAGTTATTATTAGCTACAGGCCAGCCCGGGAGAAACGAGAGGTTACTGTCTCATGAGTAACAAAATGATTACCGCCAAGATAGGGGACGGAATCATCATCAGCTGGAAGATCCCCAACCGAATGGAAGAACAGTGCGGCGCGCTAAAGCATGCAGTCATGGCTTCCATGGATGGCAGGGCCTACGTGCCATCTGTCCTGGCATTCACCAGCTGCCATGCGGGCGAGGGGGTCACAACGGTGGCAACAAGCTTTGCTCTAACGATTGCTGAGGATCGCGAACGATTTGTTTTACTGGTTGATTGTAATATTAAGGACCCCTGGTTGCATACACTCTTACAAGCACAGCGAGCTCCAGGATTAGTCGAGGCGCTTACAACAGAGTCTGACCTTCCGTGGCCAGTACATCGCATTGGCCAGAGACTTGACGTCCTTTTTGCAGGGAAGGAGACGTTGAAGCCCTGGCGTGTTTTCGGCAGTGGGGAGTTTAGCAATTTTTTGCGGGAGGCCAAAAGAAACTACGACATGGTAGTGCTTGACTGTCCGCCGGTGATTGACTCTGCCGGCTCGCTCATATTGCCGACAAAAGCAGACGCCACTGTTTTGGTGCTAGAAGCCGAACGTACTCGGCGTGAAGTTGTACAACACGCGCAAAGGGCAATTATGAGTTCCGGTGCTAAAATACTCGGAGTTGTTCTAAATAAGAAGCGGTACCACATTCCCAAAGTGCTGTACAAACATCTTTGATCGCAAAGATTCGAAATAGAAACTTTCAGCGAAAGGAAGAAGACGCGTGCCATCGAGAATTCTCCGTTGGCTGATATCTGGCTCAGGAAAGCGCACAGGCATCCGCTCTGACATTCCGGATCTCTGGAGTGCTGAGGCCTTTAATGGGCAGCTGAAGAGGGAGAAGCTGCGTGCTGAACGGAGCAACTCGCCCTTCGTGCTTCTTGTGTTTGATGTGCGCTGCACGTCGGGGAAAAGAGACGACCGTATCCGGGGCTTAGCTTATCTGGCTAAACTTATACAAGAATGCACCAGAGCCAGCGATACGCGGGGCTGGCATCGTGAAGATGGCAAAGAATGGGTTGGAATTATTTTGCCAGATACGCTTCGAAAAGGCGCGCTCCAGGTTGTTGAAAAAGTTGAAGCGTCTTTTAAAAAGCATTTGTTGAAGGTACACAGTGTAGGCGGAGATTCGATGTGGCTTGTTTCGAAAATGTATTGGTACCCTGGCAACCATAATTCTTCCGACCGAGATGATTCCCGTCTTGATGCAAATCGGGCCCAAAGTAACGAAAACCGACCTGTGCGCTCAGAGACCACCCAGGATGCCGACTCTCAAACATCCCGCCAAACAATGGCACCTTCTGATATAGAGAGTGGCTCATGTGCAACTTCTCTTCATACAGCACAACTCCTGAACGAGATTCAAGTCGTTCACCCGGGAAAACTGTTTCAGCTACTCGCATACTGTCTTCCCAGGTGGAAGCGCACAATAGATATACTGGGGGCTTCGTTTGGGCTGCTGATACTTTCTCCCATCATGTTCTTAGTTGCGCTATTAATCAAAATGACTTCCCGAGGGCCGATTTTTTTCAGGCAAAAGCGAGTCGGCTACCTGGGTAAACAGTTCCAATTCCTGAAATTTCGCTCAATGCGAACGCACGCTGACGAATCAATCCATCAAGAACATCTCAAGGAACTGATATGCAACGGCAATGGCAACGGATCCGATAAGCCGATGACAAAAATTCGTAACGACCCGCGGGTTACAAAATTGGGGCGATTGCTTCGTGCATGGTGTCTTGATGAATTACCGCAATTGATACACGTGTTGAGAGGAGAAATGTCATTAATCGGTCCCAGGCCACCCATCCAATACGAGGTGGAAGATTATCAGGATTGGCACAAACAGCGCCTAAATATAGTTCCGGGAATTACTGGACTTTGGCAGGTTAACGGCAAGAACGCCATGACATTCGACGAAATGGTTCGTGTGGACCTTCGATATATGAAGAATCTCTCCTTTTGGACAGATATAAAGATTTTGGCGAAGACCATTCCCACGGTACTTCGTATTGGGATTGGCTCGAAATCAATGGCGAGCTGCCAGGAAGGATGAAAAGCAAATGATTAAAGTTGCAGTAGTGGGGTGCGGGTATTGGGGCCCTAACTTGATTCGCAATTTTTGTTCTCTTCCCCAGTGTGTCATGACAATGGCGTGTGACGCAAAGCCAGATCGATTGGAATACATACAACGCCTATATCCGTCAGTCGCAGTGACCAGCGACTTTCAGGACATTCTCAACAATGACGACATTGATGCGGTGGCAATCGCAACGCCTGTTGCAATGCACTTTCCCATGGCTCAGCAATGCTTGCAACGCGGCAAACACGTTTTGCTTGAAAAGCCTATAACTGCGTCGGTCAAGGAATGTAAAGAACTTATTCGGCTTGCCGTTAAGCATGGCAGGACGCTAATGGTAGACCATACTTTTGAGTACACGGCTGCGGTCAACAAGGTAAAAGCAATTATCCGGAGTGGAGAGCTTGGGAAAATATATTATATTGATTGTGTCCGGGTAAATCTTGGTCTGTTTCAAAATGATATCAACGTCGTATGGGATCTGGCGCCGCATGACGTATCGATTGTTCTCTATCTGCTTGACCAGCAGCCGGAAAGCGTTAGTGGGCAAGGCAAGGCACACCTCAAGCCAGACATTGAGGACGTAGCAGCGCTCGGTCTCAATTTCTCTGACAACCTTGGCGTCTACATTCAGAGTAGCTGGCTGCATCCGAACAAAATTAGGAAAATCACAATCGTGGGTAGTAAGAAGATGCTGGTTTACGACGACGTTGACCCATTGGAGAAAATCAAGATTTATGACAAGGGTGTCGAAGTTCCGGCGCACTACGAAACTTTTGGTGATTTCCACTTTTCCTACAGGTACGGCGATATTTATAGCCCGCGGTTGGAAGAGACGGAACCGCTCAAAAAGGTATGCCAGCATTTTATCGAATGCATCGGCAATGGCACGGAACCAATATCTAACGGCGCGAGTGGACTGCGCGTCGTCTCGGTGCTTGAAGCGGCGAATAAATCCTTAAAGAATGGCGGAAGCCCGATTGCGATTGATCCGGATGTATTTGATAGCCAATCTAAGTTTGCAGAAAAAAGGCTATTGACTTGAGAGTGTGGGCCTTTGGTGTCCAATAGAAGGGAGGAAAAAGATTGAACTTTGGCACTAGGGTAATGGGTATTTTCTTGACCAGGTTCAGTTATTGCAGTCCACCAGCAATCTAGAACGGCTTGAAGCAGCACTATGAAAATAGATGTCCTCATGATTACTCATAATCGCTCGGATTACACCAGACTATCATTAGGGCGACTATGTGAAACTTCCTCGCATAATGTTTCGATTACTGTATGGGATAATGCATCGGACGAGTCTACTCGACAGGTTCTTAAAGCATTTGAGGCTCACCCTAGAATTAGGCGGATCATTTATCATCATCGTAATCTTAAACTTCGCGAGCCGACAAATTGGTTTTGGAACCAATCAACCGCTGACTTAGTGGGCAAGGTCGATAATGACTGTCTTGTACCTGATGGTTGGTGCGAGATCTTATCAGCAGCACATCAAGACGTTCCTGAACTCGGCATTGTGGCATGCTGGCACTTCATGCCAGAGGATTTTCGGCCGGACCTGGCTGTGAACAAGATTATTTCTATTGGGAAGCATCGCTTGCTGCAAAACTGCTGGGTCGGAGGCTCTGGCTACTTAATGAAAGGTAAAATACAAAAACAAATTGGTCTACTCCGGCGCAGGGAAGGGTTCACGCACTATTGCTTTCGCATCGCCAAAGCAGGGTATCTCAATGGGTGGTACTTTCCGCTGGTTTATCAAGAGCATATGGATGATCCTCGGGCTCCGCACACAGGTATTCATTCTGATAAAGAATTCGCCATGAACTTGCCTCTGAGCGCCCGAAATACTGGCCGCTATACTATTCAGGAATGGGTAAAGGGAATAAAGAGGAACGCGGAGAGAGTACAGCATGCTACGACTGATCCTGATGAGTACATAGGTTGGCGAGCAAGGGCAAAGCGCGCTCGACACAAAATAGAACGCTTGTTCTGTAAATTCACTGTTCGTTCCTATGGTAGCTCGGGTTAGTTCAAACTTTGGGCTGCTGATAATTATGCAATCTCTAGCGTCCCTCCTAAAACGCTCTTGTATGGCACAGCTCTAAAGTAATAGAGCGCGCGCCGCAAAGGAGCAACTCTTAAACACAATTTTCGAAAGCTGTTTGCAAAATAGATTTAATGTCTGCAAGAACCTCTGCAATCAGGTACCCGAGAAATGAAACCGGATGTAAAAACAAAACAGGTCTGCCTAATGGGTGTTTCGTTTGAGACGGGCAATATGGGGGTTAGTGCGCTTACCCATGCTACAATAAAGTGCGTTCTGGCGCAATTGCCCGATGCGGAAGTTGCAATTCTGGACTACGCATATCAGCCAAAGGACTACAAGTTAATAATTGGGGATAAGAAAACCACTGTGCGCCTGGTAAATATGAGGTTTTCCAAAAAGTTTTATCTTAAGAATAATATTGCCATGCTTTTATTACTTTCGTGTATTCTGAAGCTGATACCGATTCCGTTTGTTCGAAAACGTATAGTTAAGAACAACAATTGCCTTAAAACGCTATTGAATGCCGACATTGTGGCGGACATCAGTGGCGGAGACAGTTTTAGCGATATTTACGGCAAGAGCAGGTTCTTTTACGTATCCCTTCCCAAAATGCTTGCTATCATGCTGAGGAAAAATTTCGTTCTGTTGCCGCAAACTATCGGACCCTTTAAAGGTATCCTGGCCAAAGCTATTGCCACATATATTTTGAACCGTACCACCATAATCTATTCCAGAGACCGTATTGGTCTGAGCGAATATGTAAATTCTTTAAAAAGGCGTATCGCCAATGGAAAGGCTCGGTTTTGCTACGATGTAGGATTCGTGCTTGAGCCAGCAAAGCCAGATAGCATTGACATTGGGTCCCTTCTCAAAACACGCGACAAGAAGTGTATCGTGGTTGGGCTTAACATCAGCGGCCTGCTTTATAACGGGGGCTACACCCGCAACAATATGTTTGGATTAAAAGTTGATTACCGACAAATGATTCTCAAAGTTATCACTTTGATGATGCAGAAGGAGAATACGATTGTCCTGCTTGTGCCACACGCTTTCCATCCCCCAGAGCATATAGAAAGCGACCAGGGAGTATGTGCCCAGGTTTATGATTTGCTTAGAGCGAAGTATGGAAGCCGAATCCAAGTCGTTCGGGAAACCTATAATCAGAACGAAATCAAGTACGTTATTGGAATGTTGGACTTTTTCATTGGATCACGTATGCATGCATGCATCGCGGCACTTTCGCAGAATATTCCAACTGTGGCTATCGCATACAGTAAGAAATTCAAAGGTGTTACGGACTCGATCGAACTTGGAGATTGCGTAGCAGATCCTCGGAAAATGGAAGAACAGGAAATACTCGGTGTCATTAATAGAGCATATACAGAAAGAGACACCATTAGAAATCATCTGGAGCGGACCATGCCTGACGTGAAGAAGCGCGTGCTAAATCTTTTTGCAGAGATCCAAGAGTTCAGTATGAATTGGCAATGAAGATAACCGGTCAAAATATCAGTTTGATTGTCAAAAAGCGAATTTGCTGCGGCTGTGGCGGTTGCACCGTCATATGTCCGCAGGCATGCATAGAAATGATCAGTGGCCGGCACTTCAACTATCCTCAAGTGCAGGCTGACGCATGTATAAAGTGTGGAAAATGCATTGATGTATGTCCTAGCACGCACTTGCTGAAAAACCTAAATGAAAAACTTCATGTGTCATGTTTAAATGATTTCCATGACTACTGGATTGCTCATGCTAATGACGATGCAATACGGACAGAAGGATCTTCAGGAGGGTTTATATCGGCGTTCTTGATCTATCTGCTGCGCGCGCAAGAGATAGACGGAGCGGTAGTAGCATGCGGAGATGATTCCGATCCGCTTTTGAACCGGTCGTTTCTTGCTACTGATGAGAAAGGGATTCTGGCGGCGCGTGGCTCCAGATATGGTCCGGTTTCAAATTGTACGACCCTTGACCAAATAATAAAGAAACCAGGAAACTACGCATTTGTTGGGAAGCCGTGTGAAATTCAGGCTTTGCGCAAATTGCAAGATCTTGTCCCTGAACTGAAAAAACAAGTTCGCTTATCCATAGGAATTTTTTGTGCATGCACTCCTCCGCGGAGCAACACAGCATCTTTTCTCTCCCGATGGGGTGTGAGATTTCAAGACGTGCGGAAGATTCAATATCGGGGGCACGGCTGGCCTGGTTTGTTCCGGGCATCGAACGGTCGCAAGATATTGCTTAAAAGGCCATACATGGATGCCTGGCGTCACCTTGTTGCAAGCAATCCAGCAATCAGGTGCATGCTGTGTTTCGACACATTTGCCGATGCTGCGGACGTATCGGTCGGTGATCCGTGGGGCAAAGAACTCATTGCCTCGGAACAAAGAGGACTATCGCTGGTTGTGGTAAGAAGTGAACGTGCGAAGGATAACATTCGATCGGCAGAAAAGTGCGGCGCTATCAGCCTTAGAGAAACCACACGAGCCGACGTACTCACATATCAGAAAGCCCTTGTGGGTAAGATCCAAAAGGCAAGAGCCAAAGTTCTTGTTTATCAGCTCCTCTCTCAGAAGCAGCTGCGAGAACCACTAACACTATGGAAGAATAGATTTCCAATGGCAAGGTCGCTGCTAAGGCAATATACAAAGCTCCATTACTATTGATATGCATAAAGAATTCTGTTGTGTGGTCGGTACAAGAACAGAGTAGAAGCATGGGAAGCGGATTTGGGCTGAAGGAGAATAGAAAGAGACCGTGGAGCCGCTAACATTATTAATAGCCGCAATAGGCTCTTTGGCTGCGTTCTCTGTTCGTCCAATTCTGGGACTTATTATTTATGTGGCGGTTCTTGGGTGGTATCCTTCGTATTTAACATTGAAGGTGGGCACGCTTGATTTTTCTGCGAGCCGAATAGTAATCCTTGCACTATACGCCAATATCTTGTTCCGAACCAAAATGGCGCAGCAATTTAAGTGGTGCTGGCTCGACCGGCTTATTATCATCGCGCTCCTTGGTACCGTTATAGCTGGTTTGATGAACGAGCCATTCTGGAAAATAGTAGAAAACCGCAGTGGAACGGCCTTCAACACGTTGCTCCCGTATTTTGCGGTGCGGGTAATTGTAACTTCTCGAGAGCAATTCTTGACGCTTCTGAAAGGCTTTTTAATTATTGGCGCCCCGCTGGCTATTGTTGGCGCTTATCAGAGTCTCACCGGTCATAATCCGGTTGGATTTCTTCATCAATATAGCGCGTGGAGACCCGGAGAAGCTCGTACGTACGTCAGATATGGTTTGTATCGTGCAGAGGTAACGTTTTCAGTTTGCATTCTCTTTGGCCTTTTCTTTGCCATACTTGCGCCGTGCTGTGCAGGCTTGTGGGGACATGCGAAGCGTCATCGGCTGGCTATTGCTACAGGGATTGGATTAATGTTGGTTGGCATAGTATCATCTGCTTCCAGTGCACCGATCCTTGCAGGTTTAGTGGCATTACTTGTGCTTTCAATGTTTCCAATTAGACGTTATTGGCCTGCTTTTCTTATAGTGTTGGTTGCTGCATGTATTTTTGTTGAGGTGTTCAGCAACAGGCACTTCTACGAAGTTCCGGCCGGCCTTACATTCAGCCCCGCAACAGCCTACTATCGAATCGGTCTTATAAAGGAGGCTCTCGGCGGTGGGATGACGGGTCATTGGGTCGAAGGCTATGGACTGGTAGGGATACATACTAACCGTATTCCTTGGGAACACTGGGATCTTGTTAATCAATACATTGGCAGACTGGCTCGCTTCGGACTGCTGGGGCTTTTGCCTTTCTTGGCTGTCATAGTTGCATCGTTAATTCGGCTGCGAAGAGCCCTTGTCTTGGCTAGCCACAACAAGGCTGATCAGTGGATGATCTGGTGCTTGCTGGCTTCGGTTACCGGTATATTGGTAGCAATAAATACTGTGTCTTTGTTTGACCAATCAGGCAACTTATTCTATATCTTGCTAGGCCTGTGTGGAGCTATACCGGGTATCGTTTATTTGAACCAAACACAAGTACAAACAGTACATAAGCGCGAATAACAAATGAACATTGCTTATGCAGAAGCCCTGATAAACAGAGCACGGAGCGCAGTTAATAAGGCAGCATGCGAGGATAATTAAAAAGGCAGGCTAAGCGTTGGCTGATATTATCCCTGAAAGAAAGAGCATGAGGATGGACGTATCGGTCATCATAGTCAGCTGGAATACCAAGGAAATTCTTCGCAATTGCTTACGTTCAGTCTATGAACAAGCGGGGCCTATTAGCTTCGAAGTGTTCGTCGTTGATAATGCATCCTCAGACGGATCAGCACAAATGGTTGAAGACGAATTCCCTCAAGTGGATCTTGTCCGCAATGCCGAGAATAGAGGCTTTGCAGCGGCGAATAATCAAGCAATCACTCTTGCAACAGGAAGATACGTTCTGTTGCTCAACCCGGACACGATTGTGCTAGATGGTGCCATTACCAAGACAGTGGCTTTTGCGGATGAGCATCCGAAGGCTGGGGTAGTAGGTTGCAAGGTTCTTACCTCTGATGGGACTCTCCAGCGAAGTTGTTTTATGTACCACAGTCTTTTGAACCTACTAATATTAACGTTTGGCTTACACAGTGTCTTCCCTAGGAGCTGTTTTTTTGGGCGCGAACGGATGACGTGGTGGGATTATAGAAGCGTGCGTGAGGTACAAGCATTGACCGGTTGTTTTATGCTGGTTCGTCGAGAAGCCATCAGTCGAGTTGGCCTGATGGATGAAAGGTTTTTCATGTATGCCGAAGAAACAGACTGGTGCTGGCGGATGCGCTCCAATGGATGGAACGTGCTCTATTTTCCGCACGCCGAAATAGTCCACCTTGGGGGATCGAGTGCTGCTTTAAGATGGGAAGACATGCTCATAGAACAACGGAAAAGCTTGTTGTTGTTTATTGAAAAACGTCAGGGGCGGGTGGCAAAATGGTTCGCCAATGTACTTCTGCTTCTCGGAACAATAATCAGGCTCTTTTATTGGACTTGCTCAATTCCACTGAGTTCGCGGCTTGTATCAAGCAAATTAAAAAGAAGAATTAAATTGGGTCTTTTAACGGCAAAGTTTCATCTTGGCTTTCGTAATGAAACTCAATTATGAAATACCGCTTTGGCCCAAGATTATCAAAGTTTTCTAAAAGGCAATTAGATGTGGACGATAGGATGAACAGGAAGCAATCAGAGCAGAGTACTATGATCCCAAGCCATAAGTACGTAGTAATAACTCCTGTTCGAGACGAGTCAGCATTTATCGAGAAGATAATAAAGTCTATGATTGCCCAAACCGTTCTGCCAAGGGAATGGATCATTGTGGACGACGGCTCAACGGATGGTACGCCCAATATTGTGAAAAGAAACTGTCACCAGTATGGCTGGATAAAGCTCATCAGGAATCCCGCTGTCAGAAATAGGCGAGACATTGGCGGAGGTGCTCCTGCGAGGGCTTTTAACCTTGGACTTAAACACCTGAGTTGTGACAACTACGACTTCCTTGTCAATTTGGACGCAGATATGTCGTTCGGGCCAAATTATTTTGAGCTGCTGCTAAAGGAGTTTGCTGGTGATACCAAGTTGGGAATAGCTGGGGGCAATCTCCATGAATTAAGGCATGGGATAGCACGGCCGCGCAAGAGCCATCCTTTGCACGTTGCCGGCGCAACGAAAACATACCGAAGAGAATGTTTTTTGGATATAGGAGGTATTGTTGAGAGTACTGCATGGGATGCCATTGATGAGATTACCGCCCGCATGAAGGGGTGGAAAACCCTAACCATTCAGAATTTGAAGATACTCCATCATAGAAGAACGTTTTCGTCGGAAGGAAATATCCTTGTCGGATTCATTCGGAGAGGTCGAATTGATTATCTTTTGGGTTTCCATCCCTTTTTTGAACTCCTGAAGTGCTCGCACACCATGGCAATTGCAAGGCCTTACATATTGAGCGGCCTTTTTATGGCCTACGGATACATAAAGGCAGCTCTGAAAAAGGAACAAAGGCCAGTCACGCCCGAGTTCATTCAATATCTCAGAAGAACACAGATGCAAAGACTAAGACGTGCATTGTCTTTCAGGGATAGTTCTGAGACTGGAATTGTCTATAAAGGAAATAAGTAATGAAAAAAATAACAGAAGAATCAAGCCCTGAAGAGGATTACTCAGGCTTTGCAGCGCAAGATAATCCAGATTGTTTCGAACAATATCAAAGTATTATGATGCATTGATTCTGGTATAATACTTGAAATTCACGGGCATACGAAAAGATAAGGCAAACGATGAACCTTGCAAGATTTATATTTAACTCTCGAGGACTCGGTAACCTTGTGCACCGCGTCGCAAGCCTATTTTGCCGCTTTGGCTTTACGCCGGCACGCATGGAGAAGCAGTTGCAAAGGATGACCGATATTTGCAAGGCTCACGGTATTTTGCCAACATTCCCGGCCACTGCTTGCATCTTACGGCGCTATCCGAAGCCAATTATTAGATTGCAGGCACAGGGTGTGGAGTTCGCTGTGCATGGGTTAGTGCATACGGATTACACGCAACTTCCGTTTGAGAAACAGCGAGAGCATTTTGAGCGAGCGATAGAGATCTTTGAAAAGGCCGGGATTCGCATGTGTGGGTTTCGCTCGCCCTATTTGCGCAGCAATAATGACACTCATCTGGCGGTAAGTGATTGCAATTTTGCCTGGGCAAGTAATTTTGTTGTCCACTGGCCAGTGGTGGACCAGGATGAGTTTCCTTCTCAGGCATGGGAGGCATATCAGAAGGTTCTGGAGCTTTATAGCAGCCAGTCAGCGACGCAATATCGCGTCATTCCACACTTGATAGACGGCCATGTGGAAATTCCGGTATCCATTCCAGATGACGAAGCCTGTGTGGATCGTCTCCAGCTCAAGCGTGACAAGAAGCGCATCGGACGCATCTGGCAGTCAATCTTAGAACAAAGCCATGCGCGTGGGGAAATCTTCACAGTGCAGCTTCATCACGAACGCTTGCCATTTTGCGATGAGGCGCTGGACTATGTTTTGACGATCGCAGACCAGCTATCACAGCCGGTTTTCAAGGCACAGCTTGCAACAATTGCCAATTGGTGGAAGCAACGCAGGAAGTCAAGTTTCCATCTCGAGATTGCAGGGGACAATTACACACTAAATCTGAAGACACCCAAGGAAGCAACGGTACTCTGCCGGGGCATGGGCAGATCCAAAGACCACCTATTCTTTGGCAATTATACTCAGACAAGTAAACGGATCTTGTCTGGCAGAGGGATTCTACCAGGGGTTGCACTCAGCAACCAATGCCATTCGAGCTGGCGAGATTTTTTACACGAGGAAGGATTCCTCACATTGGATCCGATCCACTGTGCTCGAGCTGCTTATGTCCTAGATGAATCCAATGCGCTAAGCCAGGAAAGGGCTTTTAATGTACTTCATGCAATAGACTCTGCTGATACTCCCATGGTGAGGCTTTGGCGATGGCCGCAAGGCTGCCGAAGCGCCCTGTGCGTGAGCGGTGATATTGACTGTATGACGCTCCAGGATTTCTTGTGGCGAATTTGGGAGGTATGATGGCCGTCTTCTGTACCAATCCATTAAACGATGCGCGGTGGCCAGAATTTCTGGAGAGACGCCCCGATGCTTCTATTTTTCACACCCGCGAATGGCTGGAAGCATTATATCGTACTTACGGCTATGAACCCGTTGCGTATACCACCTCAAGTCCAGTATCAGATCTGACCAATGCAATTGTGTTTTGCAAAGTAGATAGCTGGTTGACTGGAAAACGTCTGGTTTCTTTACCATTTTCGGACCATTGCCAGCCGCTCATAGATTCTGCTGATGCCCTGCATGAAATTCTGGAGAGGTTGCAAAGCGATCAGACTGAACAGCATCGGAAATACGTGGAATTAAGGCCGCTGCGGATGGATGAGGACTGGCTGCTGGAAAATGGATCACTTGCTGAAAGCGACGCTTACTTTTTTCACTGCCTGAATCTGAAGCCTGTGCCTGAAGAACTGATGCAAGGTTTTCATAAAGACTGCATCCAGCGGCCAATTCGGCGTGCGCAGCGCGAGGGCCTAACATTTAAGGAAGGGGCGTCGAATAAGCTTCAGTCGGCTTTCTATCATATGCTGCTTATGACACGCCGTAAACATCAATTGCCACCTCAGCCGAAGCAATGGTTTCGCAACCTACAACACTGCTTAAACAATAGATTCAAAATACGTATTGCGTTCAAGAACGATCAACCTATTGCTGCAATTGTAACGCTTTCTTATAAGAATAAACACTATTATAAGTACGGATGCTCGGATCCAAGGTATAAGAACCTGGGAGGCACGGTTGCTCTTCTTTGGCGTGCCATGCAGGAGGCCCAACAAGATGGAGCTCAAGAATTCGACATGGGACGCAGCAGCGTTGACAATACCGGCCTGACTACGTTCAAAGATCGGTGGGGGACTCTGCGCAGAAGAATTTGCTATTATAGATCAGCTAACACGTGCGCACATGATAGCACCGAGGGATGGAAAATGAGAGTTGCAAAGCAGGTCTTCTCGTACCTCCCTAATCCGTTGCTCACTCTTGTAGGTAACTTACTCTATAAGCACATGGGCTAAGAAATAATAGCCATTTTGTTTATCGGCATAGGGTAAAGCAACTTACTTTACTAAAGATAGCACTTGTCACATTACCCTCATGACGAAGGTGTTCGGCCTAAGGAGGAATGTCTGGAACGGAAAGGGTATTCCGTAACTACAGCAAAGGTATCATCGCTTCGGTACATCTTGCTGAAGATTGTAGGGGGGGCTTTCCCGCCCCATGATGCTAAGGATTGAACCCAGTGTATAACCAACGAGTGTAGTGAACCGGAAGTAAGACGAGTAAACACGGCTTGATTATGGAAATGCCGGGGCTGGATTTCATAGTTGTCAATGTAGAAAGAATAGGTGTACCTGATCTGGAATCTCGCGATTGGAAAAAGAGAGCTCATCGATCCTTATGAAAAGTTGAATATCATAGAAATGCCCGGAAAGCTCTAATATGTGGATCAAAGTAGCACTAGTAACTATCGTCGTAATCGCTATCTTCTATATTCTCTTGCCCTGGATGGTGAAGCTATTTTTGCGGAAGGAGTTTTTACAATTGGCAAGAAAGAGTTCGGGCCTCTGCCTGACATTTGACGATGGTCCGGATCCAGTATGCACGCCCAAGATACTTGACATTCTTGCAAAGTTTAATGCAAAAGCAACCTTTTTCCCAATCGGCAAGAACGTGAAACGATATCCAGATCTTATGAAAAGAATCGTCGAGGAAGGACACGAATTGGGCGAACATGGTTACGAACATAAGCACCCATGGCTCACCGGACCTTATGGAACATGGGTGGATTTATGGAAAGGTAAACACCAGCTCGCGGCATATACCAAGAATGGGGCAATTAGCTTTTTTCGACCGCCTTATGGGAAATTAAATCTTGTATCAATGCTTTATATTTATCAGAACAGAAAGACCGCCGTATTTTGGAGCCTAGATCCGAAGGATTACAGATTCTCCTGGGAAAATGTATTTCCCCGGAGAATGCAAGAGCACATTTCCAATGGAACGGTAATATTATTCCATGACCGACGTTCCGATTTTACAAAGGGTGGCACTGAGGCTACGCTTCGAGTCCTCGAATTGGTTCTTGAGTTGGCGCGCAATAAAGGATTGACGCCTATTACTATTAGAGAGCTTTACGCAATTGAACGAAAAAACTCTAAGGCAGCTACTTGAAAAGAGCGTTCCCAGATTAGCCGCATAGGCCATAGGATTGTAAGGGCTGAAGCCAATTGCCGGTCAGTAAATCGATTTCATGCAAAGGCTTTCGCTGGCCAACGCTCGTGTAAGATGGCACATTGAGCAAAAACTAGATGAAGAACAGAGAATGCTAAGAATAATAGCAGAAGAGACTCGGCTCCGTTAACAATATGAAAACTATCCTGGCTGGATACCCCCAGAAGGTGGTTGCCCATTGCGGAAGACAAATGAGACTTCTGACTTGCTATTGAAACCGGGACAAAAAGAAGAAATTCCCACACACAACGGAAGGACGCCGAAGAGCCAGATATCCGTAACCGTTGTCCTAATGGCAGGAGGTCATGCGTTTGAAATATTGGCTCTTGCAGATAGGTTCGCCCCTGAAATAGAAATATCCTACATTATTTGCAAGGATGACCTGTTAACCAAACACAAAATTCGCGTCCCCGGGCCAGTTTACAAAATTTGGCCAAGCCTACGCTCAATAAGAGCCGGCGGTGTATGTTCCCTGATGAGAAAAGTAATTTGCTTTATGCCCAGCGTTATACAATCCATAAGGCTGTTAAAAAAAGTTCGCGCACATGCCATAATTACCAACGGTAGTGGTGGTGCGCTAGCGGTGATGTTTGCTGCTTGGCTTTTGCGCCGAAAGACAATATTCATTGAGTCAGCTTGCCGTATAAAGAGCCGATCCTTATCTGGCTTTGTTGCGTATCATCTCTTTGCGGATCTTTTCTTTGTCCAATGGGAAGAACAGCTTACGCTCTATCCTCGCGCAATTTACGCTGGGAGACCATTCTAATGATCTTCGTTACTGTTGGCAGTTCTAATGTAGGCAACGATCAGCTCATACAACGTATGGATGAACTTGTGCCGTTGATCGATGAACCAGTTATTATGCAGATAGCCACGGGGAAATATGAGCCTCATAATTGCGAATGGTTTCGCCTAGCGCCCTCCCTAGACCACTATTTTAAGGAAGCGACGCTGGTAGTGGGTTCTGGTGGCGTAGGAACAACTTTCGAGTTACTTCGTCGGCATGTAAAGTTTGTTGGCGTCAGTAATCCGAATATCCCTGATAAACATCAAGACGAAATTCTGGAGAAGTTGTCGCGCGAGGGCTATCTAATATGGTGCAAAGATCTTGATAAACTAAAAGATGTATTAATGAAGGTACGAAGTTTAGAGTTTAAGTGCTATGTTCCTCCAAAATGTAGTATTGAACAAATAATCATAGATTTCCTTAAACGGTCTTAACGAATGAAAAATATCGCTTCTGACGTTAAGCTTGGCAAGAATGTCAAAATTTATGACTTCGTGAATCTTTATGGCTGCGAGATTGGCGATAATACGAAGATCGGGACCTTCGTAGAGATCCAGAAAGGAAGCAAAATAGGTAAAAATTGCAAGATTTCGAGTCATTCATTTATTTGCGAAGGGGTAACTATCGAAGACAATGTGTTCATCGGACATAATGTGACCTTTATTAACGATGCGTTTCCCCATGCAACTAAAGAAGATGGTACATTGCAGACAGATGAAGACTGGGTCTGCGTGCCAACCCTGGTAAGAAAAGGAGCCTCAATCGGTTCGAGTACCACTTTACTATGCGGAGTCACAATTGGCGAGAAGGCTATTGTGGGTGCGGGAAGTGTTGTGACAAAAGATGTTCCACCGTTTACAATCGTCGCCGGAAATCCTGCTCGAATTATGCGCAGAATCAATGAGGAGAAGAAGAAATGACTGTTCCATTTCTAGACTTGAAAGTACAATATGCTACAATCCGAGATGAGATACACGAAGCATTAACGCGGGTTATGGACGACACCGCATTTGCAAGCGGTCCGGCTGTTGCAAGATTTGAAAAAGAGTTTGCTTCATTTTGTGGCTGCAAGTTTGCCGTGGGTGTGGGCAGTGGCACGGAAGCGCTTTGGCTAAGTCTTCTCGCTCTTGGAATTGGTTCCGGGGATGAAGTGATCACTGCCCCGAATTCGTTCATTGCCACAGCAGAAGCTATTAGTTTCACTGGCGCTAGGCCCGTTTTCGTAGATGTTGATGAGCAAACCTACAACATGAATCCTGATTTGCTGAAATCAGTGATTACGAAAAAGACAAAAGCCATCATTCCTGTTCATCTATTTGGTCACACTGCCGATATGGACGCAATTCTGGCAACGGCAAAGGAAAAAGGTCTCTATGTCGTAGAAGATGCAGCCCAGGCACATGGGGCTCAATACAAAGGACAGCCTGCGGGCTCCCTGGGTAGCACGGGATGTTTTAGCTTTTACCCGGGCAAGAACCTCGGTGCATACGGCGAGGCGGGCGCTATAGTCACAAACGATGCGTCCCTTGCAGAAAGAATTCGCATGCTCCGCGATCACGGCCAAAAGCAGAAACATGAACACATGTGGATCGGATGGAATTCACGCATGGACGGTTTTCAGGGCGCTATTCTGAGTGTAAAATTGAAATATCTATCCGAGTGGAACAAAGCACGACGCACCTGTGCACGGCGCTACAATGAATTGCTTGAGAACTCAAGCATGGTAATTCCCACGGAAGCAGAGTATGCAAGACATGTTTATCACATATATGCAATTCGCACAAGAAATCGGGACAATCTGAAAAATGCTTTGGCTAAAAAAGGTATTCACTGTGGAATTCACTACCCAGTTCCAATTCATTTACAGCCAGCATACGCGTCCCTCGGCTATCAAAAGGGCTCGTTTCCAGTGACTGAAAAGTGCGTCCAGGAACTCCTCTCTTTGCCTATATATCCCGAATTAAGCGCCGAGCAAATTGAAACTGTGACTGCGGCAATTGCGGACTTCGGCCACAATTAGGTAAATTTAACACATGGAAAAGTCCTATGAATAATAAAACGGCAATAGTTATTCCCTGTCTCATTCCAGGACTGGCAGTTATTAGAAGCCTAGGAAAGAAGGGCGTCCCTATTATAGCCTTGTATTACCAAAAAAGCGAGATGGGGCAGGTGTCAAAGTACATCCGACAGAAAGTCTGGGTACCAAACGTTCTAACCTCGGAAGACGAATTCATTTCTTTCCTTCTTGACAAAGGAAAAGACTGGAAAGGAAGCCTGCTTCTTCCCTGTGACGAGTTTGAAATCGTTGCTATTTCCAAGCATAAGCATGAACTGCAATCGGCATACGTTGTAGCTGCTCCTGATTGGGAGCTCCTCGAAAAAATAGTAGTAAAGAAACACACATACCGTCTTGCAGAGAAATTAGGAATACCATCTCCTAAGACCGTGGTCCCTAACTCAGTAGAAGATATTGAAAGATTTAAAAATGACATAGACTACCCTTGCCTGGTCAATTAATGCGAGGCACACAAGTACTATGAAATCTTCGGATGTAAGATGTTCGAAGTTAAAAATGACGAACATCTATATACATCTTTCAACAGAGCGTCAGAAGCGGGGTTGGAAGTGATGATTCAAGAGTTGATCCCGGGCGACGACACATATGGTGTCAATTACAACTCATACTTCTGGGATGGCTCGCCCGTGGCAGAATTCACAGCTGAAAAAGTCAGGGTTCATCCGCCGAAGTTCGGATCCCCAAGGGTACTTCTAAGCAAGCGGATACCGGAAATCATTGAGCCGAGCCGAACTATACTCAAGGAGCTAGGCTTTTCCGGTTTCTCATGCACAGAATTTAAACGTGATATTCGCGACGGTGTTTACAAATTTATTGAAGTAAATGGCAGAACTAACCTTTCCGGCTCTCTGGCAGTAAAATGCGGCATAAATTTCCCATGGATCATATACCGACACTTAATGTACAACGAAATCCCACCTTTTCGTAAACAGAAAATGGGAATTCACTGGATAGATATTACAAAAGATTTGATGCACCTGATAATGTCACGCAATATAGAGCATTTCACAATCAGGGAGTACGTAAAGCCTTATTTGAAGAAGAAGAAGATTTTTGCTATTTTGTCTTGGAAAGATCCCATGCCATTTATTGCGTGGATCCAGTATGTCGTAAGCAAGGCATTTTCAAAAATCCGAGGGGGCTTGCAAAGGCATTGCAAATATTCGAGCCCAAGGTACGGAAAATAATCTGGTAACTCGCCATGTGGCAACGAATGAGTATAGATGAATACGCTGAGTTCAACAGGGCAATGGGAGCAAATCTCCGGCAAAAAAATGGGGTCTGGTGGCAACAACAGCATCCTTTCTTTTATCGCCCGCTCTTCCCTTTCTTAGAATTGACCTCTCGAGATGTAGACGAACATCCGCGATGCCTGGGTGCTATGCAACATGCAGTTCCTCGAGGAGAGACCTGCAATTCTCACATGAATTTCATCGTTTACGAACAGCCGGACTCATATAAACTCAGTACCTTGCCAAAGGTTAATAAAAGAAGAATCTTGAAGACGTACAAACGTCTGACGATACGTCCCATACTTGATCAGGAGGAGTTTACTGCTCAAGGGTATCCTGTGTACCTATGTTTCTATAAACGGACACATTTCTCCTACAAGAGCGATCGAAGAAATCCAAGAATATTTGCCGACTGGGCTCGTAGCCTATTTCGCTTTCCCAAAGTTGTAGTCCTGGGGGCATATTCCCAGAATAAATTGGTGCAAATCGACATCACCTGCTTAGTGGAAGATACCCTATTTTATCTAGACAGCATCAATTCTGGTGAAGCGCTTGAATTGCAGTCGCCGGAGCTGATGCTTCACACAATAAGAGATTTTGCTGCAAAGCATGAGGGAATCAAATGTATATATTCTGGATGGCTCGCACAGAAAGAGAGTTTAAACAAGTTCAAGATCGAGCGAGGGGCGCGCGTTCTTGTTATGCCTGCTTATCTACATCTTCATCGTGGGCTTCTTTCTTTGATCAAGTTCGCCCGAAAAAGTCTGTACCATCGACTGATAGGATTGGATGAAAGACAGGTGCAAAACAAAATGAAAACTACAATGTGTAGATAACAGCTATGGTTTTGGGATATTGGTAAGGGAAATGGCGGACATACGAAGCTCAAAAGAAAGAATTGTCATAGATTGGCCGGACAAGGGCATTCTTTCACCTGATGACTTCGTTAAGGCCGAGTATTCCAATCCTAAGTTTGTCCGCAAATACATGACGGTCGGCTTATGGCGATCTGAAGAAATTTTGATTGAGCGGTACTTTGAGCCGCAGAGTTCCGTACTTGATTTAGGATGTGGCGCTGGTCGAACAACCATTGCCATGGCGCAAAAGGGATTTAA
This sequence comes from uncultured Candidatus Sumerlaeota bacterium, assembly GCA_964630455.1. Taxonomy (GTDB): domain Bacteria; phylum Sumerlaeota; class Sumerlaeia; order MWCT01; family JAUWMI01; genus JAUWMI01. Next base: position 21,293 of record CAZVVA010000002.1, on the reverse strand, counting down.
GGTCACTGGAATTGACCTCATTCCGGAAATGATTGAGGCCGCGAAAAGTCAGGCGGCTCTATACGGTCTTGAACTTGATTTCCGGACCATGGATGCGCGAAAACTCTCTTTTCCCGATGAATCGTATCAGAACGTCCTCTTTTCATTCAATGGATTTGACCAAATCCCAGGAAAAGCCAGCCGTAGGCAATTACTAGAGGGCGTCCACCGAATACTCAAACCAGGTGGATGCTTCATTCTTTCTTGCAAATCTGGGCTGGCGTTTGGCAAAAGATGGCTCGCGTGGATCTGGCTTACCCTAGAGTACCTTGGCCGGAGAATTAGCGGTCGGAGTAAACCAGGTTGGGAATGGGGGGATAAAGTTCGCAAAGGCTGGTATCACCATTATTCCACACCATTTGGCATCCAGAAGACACTCCAACAGCTCGGATTAAAGCTTATCTATTTCAACTCCAGCCGCAATATCGAAAAGGGCAAGCGACCGTCCTTCCTGACTAGCTTTTCTCCGGACAAGAGTCTTTTCTTTGTTGTTAAAAAAACGGCACGTGGCAAGAAACAACTATGAGAACACTGACTCAGAGGCTTTCTGAAAACACTGCAATAGACGCAATGCCCTTGTGGAAGCGCATGAGCATAGACGAGTACGCCGAATTTGAAAAAGCAATGGGAGCAAAACTCCAGAAGAAAGGGGAAATTTGGTGGCACCGAGTACGTCCATATTTCTACAGGCCGCTGTTTCCCTTTGTGGAATTGTCTACTAGCGAGACAAAAAGATCTTTTGGCAAATTTGCAGCGGTTCAACATCCTGTGTCTGCAAAACACCTACACAATTCTTATATGAACCTTTTGGTCTTCGAACAACCTCAAGCTTATAAGGAAAACAGTCTTGGGTCGAGCTTCCGACGAAGAATCCAAAAGCCATCCAAATGCTTAACAGTATGTCTGATAAAAAGTGTGGATCAACTTATTGAGGAAGGGTTTCAAGTTTACCTTTCCTTCTATAAGCGGACAGGTTATTCATACAGAAAAGACCGGATCGATGAGAAGGTATTTGCTGATTGGGCACGGCTCCTATTTCGCTTCCCTAAGGTACGAATTTGGGGTGCCTATTCCAAGAATGGGCTTGTAAGTATATGGACAAACTGCTTGGTGAAAGATGTTTTGTTCCTCCTTAGCGCTTTGAATTCTCTTGAAGGGATGAATTTGCGTTCCTCTGAGCTAATGTTGCATACGGTCAGAATATGTGCCGCTAAACAATCAGATATCCAGTGCATATACACTGGGACGTTATCTGCAAAACAGAGCGTGAATAATTTTAAGATCGAACGTGGCGCCCGTGTGCTTGCACTGCCCGCATATCTGCACCTTCATCCCGTGCTGTTTTCTCTTATCAGGAGGGTTCGAAAGGATCTCTTTGAACGGCTAAAAGGAATGGATGAAAGACAGATCGAAAGTCTACTCAAGGGAATACGTGCTGGCCTAAAATAAGTGTCTACTAACTAGAATATACCTGTAAACAAATTACAGAACAAATGAGATTCTCAGGTTAACCATGCAAATGCTCTTCTTCACCCATGCCTCTGATCGTCGCTGAATATTCTAATCCAGGGTTTTCAAATGAAAACTGATTTAAAAATCGAAACCATAACCAGTCTCGAAGGGGTCGAATCTATACGCCAGGATTGGGTAAGATTGCAGGATTCTTGTGCTGAAACCACTCCCAATGCCGACATTGACGGGTATTTGGCTAATCTTGAGTTTTGTGGGGAAGAGGAATCTCCGTACATTGTAGCTATTAAGGCGAAAAACAAATTACAAACGCTTGTAGTAGGCCGGCTATCTTCCGGCAAGATCAAGTGCACAATAGGATATAAGAAGATATGGGAGCCCAGCATTAAGAAAATTGTTTTTGTATATGGCGGCGTTTTGGGAGATCCTGGCGAGAATGAATTCGACTTTCTGCTTCGACATTTGCGTATGGCTTTAGCCTCTGGTACGGCAGATGTAGTGACCTTTAACCACATTCATTCTGAATCCAACCTGTACAAGTACTTGCGAAGAAAAGTGAGAGGACTCGAACGAGGACGTCCCTGGCTGACTAACGTTCATTGGAATATGGAAATCCCACGTAATGTTGAGGAATTCTATGGAAGGCTATCAACCAAGCATCGTCATGAAATAAGACGGCAGATGCGGCGTCTGACAGATAATCTGAGGGGGAAGTGGTATGTGAAGAGCTACGAACAAGAATCCGACGTTTCAAGACTTTCCAAAGATGCAGGATTTGTGTCTCGAAAGACATACCAGTTTGCAATGGGCGTTAGTTTCGTGGACAATGAGAAATACCGAAAATTGCTTGCTTCAAGAGCCAGACTTGGCTGGCTAAAAGCCCATGTGCTATACTGTAAAAATGTCCCTTCAGCATTCCAGATTGGAATTCAATATAGAAATACATTACACCTTAACTACATTGGGTATGATTCGCAATGGAGACGATTTAGTCTAGGAACACTATTATTTGTCAAAGTCTTGGAGGAGTTGTGTAATTCTAATAGTATAGAACAAATTGATTTTGGCTTTGGCCACGCTGATTACAAAAGATCCTACTGCACATGCTCTTGGCCTGAGGTTACGGTGTATCTTTTCTCCCGGCGATTTAAACCTCAGACAATTAATCTAATCAGAGGAACCTGCTCTGGAATCTCAGCTCTGGGAGAATTCGCTATGAGGAGAATGGGATTTCTAAGCAAAGTGAAAACCAGATGGCGACAACGAATTCGAGGAAAGCAAACATCTGCAAGCTCGACAAAGTAAACATACTGCTAGATAATTTGGCGGGATGGCCTTTGGCCTTTCATAATTTGAAAGCATTTATATTGGCACTTGCATTTTCAAATTGCCACAAAGTTAGTTTATGGTAGCTCATATTCTACCCGTGCAGCACTAGCAGTTACTGAGAATTTTTCCTTTGCGCCGAAAATGAAAAAACAGGTAAGAGACGTAAAGTGGTTCTTTTACCCCTCTTTGCTTCATATCCTGCCCTTTGCTTGATCCAAGTATATCTCTAATACTAAGGAATCGTAAGATAATCAATCGCAACACCGTCCATGTAGATGGTACCGCCCTTCGCCGTGTCGAAGTCAAGCATATCAATCGTCACGACGAACCCATCCTGTGACGCCGTTGGTGAGCCGGGCAGAGTTGGGGTCTCCCAGTAGACCTCGTAGTCAGTACCAGCAAGTGCTGGCATTGCGCCTGGGCCACCTAGGCCTTGGCTGTTCAGCTCCATCGCCGCCGTCATCTGGCCGTCTTCACTCTGGCAACGCAGTCTCACCTGTGCCAAGTCGTTTCGATCCGCGTCAGTCGCGCTCAGAGTGTATGTCGCCCGGTAGAGCTTATCCGCCACATACGTCAGCTCATTTGCCGTCGCGCTCGACTGCCAGAATCCCGAATTGCCAAAGTTCGCCAGGCTGGACGTAATGGACAGCGTGCCAGTGCCAGCACCGCCGGACGTAACTGGACCGTAGCCGCCAATGCCTGACAAGAATGACCAGTTGGCAAAGTCAGTAGAATCGGTATACGCCTTGACTGCTGTGCTGGATCCCGGGCGTGGAAACCGGTCCACTGTAACCTGATCCACATAGTGCGTGCCATACTGAGAGACGTCGAAGTCAAGCATATCAAATGCAACACCAAGCTTGTATGCGAAGATCGGCGCAAAGTAGCTGGGGTATTCTCGCTGTGCTGGATCAGTTGGCAAGGAGTTGCTGTGCGGGGCTGATGCGTTCACAACGTGCGATGCGGACTCCAGAGCTTGATCCTGGAACCATCGCATGCGGAACTGCGGATTCGCAGACGCCGTGGCTTCACTGGAGGAGACCAGGAACTTGGCCCGATACACATTACCCGCCAAGCAAGGAATGTCCAGCGGCCCGCTCCAGAATCCCACGCGGTTTGTCGTATCACTCGCTGAACTGATACTAATTCGGCCACCACTATATCCGGAGGTAACTGGACCGTAGCCAACGTTTGTCACGAAACGCCAGCCTTCAAGACTTGAATCAAAGGTGTACTGCGGAATGGGAGCTGCATAATAGATAGATTGAATCTCTTCCTGACTCAAAGCTCTGTTATAGATACGAACATCGTCAATGATGCCATTAAATGCATTGCTAAAAGTCTGCCATGTAATACTATCACCAATTAAAACTTGTGAAGTGCCTTGGTAAATTCCCCCATTATAACCTTGAGGGCTTCCGCTTGATGAGCCATCAATATACAATTGTACATAATTCCCGTCATAAGTAGCTGCTATATGATGCCAGGTATTTAAAGTCATACCAGAATCTGCCCAAAATATAATATGCCTCCCACTTGAACCATCAGGACTTAATAGAAAAATAGGTGTTGTGCCTCCTACTCCAAGCCAATAAGAAACTTGTTCATCCTTAGTTAATACAGCACTCCATGTTTTTGATTGCTCCAAACAAACCCATGCAGCAACTGTTATTGATTCAGGGTCTAAATCATCATGGTGAGGAACTGTAACCTTATCATTACTTCCGTCAAAATCTAAAGCATAATTAATTCTTCCCTCTGTCGTCCATACTGGGCCATTAATTAAAGTTCCATCATGACCATTACCTGAAGAGTCTTGTGCAATTGTGCCAGTTCCTTCATCAAGTTTCCAGTGAGCAATTAAACCATCAGTTACATCAGCTCTATATACATAATCTATCTGGGTTGGCTGGATTGGATTCAAAGCGGTATCTTTTACATCTTCTACTGTTAAGGTATAGGTTAGCTCATCTGTATGAGAAGAAGTTGTTAATGTGACAGTTACAAGATCAACTGAAAGAGAAGCCTGGATTATTGATATTATACCATCATTGATATTATAATTTTCTTTACGTTCTGCTGACGATTTATTTATGGGCTCACTAAAGACAATATTAACAGATGTCTCTTGTGCAGTTACTGATACAATAGACGGTGGGGTTGTATCAGCTAATGTAGTAGCAGAGACAGGGGTTGATTTATCAGATTCATTTCCAGCAGCATCATATGCAGATACTCTGTATGTGTATGTAGTAGAAGGACTAAGACCTGTATCAGAGTGGCTAATAGTAGCAGATGTTGCCACCATAACTCCATCTCTGTATATCTTATAACCTAAAACCCGTACATTATCAGTGGATGCATTCCAGGAGACGTTTATTTGGCTAGTTGATATTACTGTGGCTGCAAGGTTTGTTGGTACTGTTGGTGCTTCTGTGTCAACTATAACGCCTGTTCCGGAGAGAGTCCTTGTTGCACCATCTGCACCAGTGAATGTTATAGTAGATGATACTGAACCAGCTTCTGCTAGAGTAAATCTTACCACTACATCTTGAGATTCACCAGCTGAGAGAGAATAGCTTCCACCTGATATAATGCTAAATGGAGAATCTACAGATGCAGTTCCTTCTAATATACCTACTCCCATGTTTTTAACTGTGAAGGTTTCATCTTTATACTCACCTACATTAACATTACCAAAGTTAATTCCATATGCTGGTGTAACGCTTATTATTGGTTCAGTTGCAGGTTCTTTAGGTATTCTGTATATATGTACATCATTGGGAGCAAATGTGTCTGTGAATGTATTTCCGGTTATAATTCCTACAATTCTATCAGTAAGATTAGGCTGATACATTGCTCTTACATATTCTTCACCCGCATAGATATTATTAGATGTTCCAAAGTCAGCATAGACTTGGCCTGTTTCATAATTTACTGTTCCTGTCATGCCAGAGTTTAATCCGTAAAGTGTTCCGTCTCCATTATCAAAAAAGAAACGCCAGCCAAAATATTCTTCATTTATCTTTCCTGCAACAAGTAGAGTGCCTGGGGTAATGGGCGCATTTGTATTAAAGTTAAAATACCTTCCTCCAGCCGGAGTTCCATGATTTTCATAACTAATTTTCATAAATTCTGCAGGCTCATAAACAATTGTATTGTCTGTTAAGCCCTCAACTGTAAATGTTACTGTTCTGTCTCCGACATCATCTGGATGAGGACCGCCTGTGCTTCCGTCTACCTCTGTTATTCTTACAGCAAAGATGTAGATGTTTTCACTATCTTCTCTTAACATTGTATCTATTCTATTTCCCCAGACATTGGCATTATCAACAACTCCTCTTTCTGGCTCTGGACCTAAGACTACTGGTGTTAATGCTGTTATTTGTCTTACAAACTCTGCCATTGCACCATCATTCTCAGCAGGTCTTGGTTTAAAAAGTGGGAACCAGTTAATTCCTTTAATGCCATGGACAACATTAAGCCAGTTTTCCATTCTTATCTGCTCTGCTGTTGGTGCATATGGTGATCCCGCACTCTGTCCAATATCCTGAGTTTCAATAAAAGACATTGCAGGAATTAAATTGTAATTCCATCCTATCAAGTTATCTATTGCTATTGCATATCTTTCCATGGTTACTCCAAACTCTACGGGATAAATATCAAAACCATTTACATCAACAACGTGCTGTCTTTTCCCGCCAAACTCCTCAGCGTTACCAAAAATAGAAAGACTCTCATCCCCATAATAACTATACTTGTTCATCATAGTGTAGTGCGTTCCACTCATACCCGGAAGATAAGAATATCCATAAAAATTAACAGCTACAAGATGTTGTGAATCAAGCTGATGAGTTTTATAAGTCCAGCTTCTTAAAACAGGAGGTGGTGTATATGCTCCCCAGCCTCCTAGGCTTGGTTCATCAACATACGCCCACATCAAAAGAGCAGGGTAGTTCTTTGTTTCAGTAACATAATTAACAAGATTATTAATGTCAGCATTTCTCATAAATTTACGTGCAGGAACATCAGTCATCCAATATGCATTAGGTCCTATAACATATAAATCATGATTAGAGCCTTCATTAAGATAGTCTTTCCATGTATCCAAATCATGTCCCGGATACCATCCTTCAGCATAAAGAGTATTAATCAATTTTGCAGCAGCATAGTGATCCATTTCATAGCCTTCAGTCACTATAAACGGTGTCACAGGAAAGAAAGGTACACCATCTATGCAGATGGCGTTGTTTTCATCTATACCTACATGAGGTATTCCATCATAGGGTTTTGAGAATTTCTCAGAAACTTGGTCAACCAATCCATCGGAAGAATCTAGCAGCTGAACAATTAAATAGTAGTTTCCAGCTGGAAGGAGTGAGTTTCTAAGTAAGAATTTTATCTCTTCTCCTGCCGATGCAGGGCTTTGGTGTATAACTTGCTCATAGCCACTATCACCTTTTATCATAACTTTTATCTTGGCGGTCTGGGTTGCAGTATCAGCTATCCTTGCATAGATATACTGGGCAATGTGACCATGGAAGTTAGCATGAAGCAGTTCTATATTATCAGTTTTTGGTGGGCCATAAAGAGACATTATAACTGTCATGGTCTTAGTATCTGTGTCTTGGTTTCCATCTATATCTGTTACAGTTAAAGTGACAGTGTATGTTCCTGGCTGCATATAAAAATGACTGCAGGTAATACCACCATCATAAATGTAATAATATGGATATCCCTCCATTAAGGTATATCCGTCTCCAAATTGCCATTCAAATTTACCTTCTACTAAGGGTTTATCATCAACAGAGCCGGTTGCATCAAATAATACTTCTTCTCCTACTTCTACTGTAGTAGATGGCTCTACTTCTATTTGGGCAGTGGGATTTGTAGCTATAGCATCTGGCTGTCCAAAGCTACACAGGAGGAAAAAGGTTAAGAAAGCAACCCCTGCGAGATTTTTCATTACGAACACTTCCTTTCAACAGGATTAGGAATTTTGCAGCAATGAACAAAATCTGGTAATTGAATCAAGTTTTGTCTCGTTGAAACAAACAAATAGACCGCCTACAACAAGAGCATGAGATTGTCAATGAATAGCGGGACACCTCCTTGTCGCATGATCACATTAGCGTGGAAATTAGCAACATGAAAGATCTTCAATGCAATACGTGGGTGGTGCTCACCAAGAATATATATTATGTCAATTAATGAAAATAGACTGCTAAATTTCCGGTTGGCCGAGCAACTGTGCCACAGAGCATTGATTTGCCTTCCTTTAAAACCCCAAGTCTGCCAAGGAGTCGAATTCGCTCTTCATGCAGTTTCCCTATCCAATACAAATGCTATGGTTTTGCATCGCGGAACATCGGCAAGAAATAGAAAGGTAATATTCGGTCTCGTTTTTGTTGCAAAGTTATGGAACAACCACGCAGGCGCAAAACTATAGATTATTTTCTACCTCCAAGTACTCTTGCGTCTACAGCGCATAGCCCATGGGAAGCAAAGCACAACAAGACATCTTAAATATGTTCTTAAATAACCCCCAAAGCGCAGACCATCGAAGGCATACCGTCTGGCGTCATGCATATTCTTTTCAAAACAACAAATTTCCGCCATAGTTGCAAGAAAAAAGCCCAATGTTTTCCTAACCCTCCGAATAATTCTCCTCCCCTTTTGTTCACAACGAAAATAGACTTCAGAAAGAATCGTAATCCCTTCTTTTGTCCTTACTTTAACTAAATCCAGCCGATTGCTCATCAGTCCTTTTCTTTCAGCTGAGCGATTTATAATGGTGAGCGGTGTAGTTATATACGCAAAGGCCGTTTCGAAGGCTAAATTAAAAATCATCCGAGTATCGTCCGCAATCTGTAACCGCTCATCGAAATACCCTACATGAGCAAAGAGGCTGCGCTTAACCAACATTGATTGTACGTAGTTTTTTATTGAAGTATCCAAAACCATCTCAAGAGGCTCACCATATAACTTATATCTCATTTCTTTCTGTTCTGTAGGAACGAGGGATGTGTGCTCATCGGGTTCGCTCTCATATATAATATTAGTAAAACAGACTTGTGCGTCGCTTTGAGTTACGCATTCCATTTGAAACGAGAGTTTTTCGGGCAACCATGTGTCGTCTGAGTCAAGAAAAGCTACCCATTTTCCGTTCGATGATTTAATGCCTAAATTACGAGCGGCTGCCACACCACGATTTTCCTGATATATATAGCGTATACGATCCTGATAAGGCTCCAAAGCATGGCGAGTGTCATCTGTTGAACCATCATCAACGACAATAATCTCATAATTTTTATACGTCTGAGATAAAACACTGTCTATTGCTTTTGTCACAAACCTGGCTCGATTGTAAGTTGGAATTATCACGCTGATACTCACTCGCTTTTCCATGATTAAAGGGCCCCTGGCTTGTATTACTTTCTCTGATTTCTGAAGGTGTCTATCAACTGTATCAGTCTTCTAGAGCCTTATAGTTTTACACAAGATAAATAATATTGACTTTGTCTTCTCTCAATAAGGTTCTGTGAAATTATATGTGTTTTGATCTTCCCTTGCAGTTTAGTCATATTTGAAGAGTTTTCCGATCCCCAATCTGTTAAAAAGCCATTTTTTTTCTTGTGAGTCCAATACCCAAAATAGCGAAATTCCCAGCGTCAATATAACTGTTATTGCAATTGGCGGTGCCAATCCAATAATTCCGACGCCAATGAAATGGCGGCTGAATAGCCACCATGAAAGAGCAAACACTAGAGCAATTTTGGCAAAGGCTTTGCCAAGGACGCTATAGTAGTAGTCCTTATAGGGCATTTTTAGACATTTACATACATAAAAAGGCTGCACAAACAGCCTCATGACAATCATTGGAATAGCATAGCCAAGGGCTATGCCCAGCATCTTGTATTTAGATACTAATAGTAAACTGAGCGAGAGATTGAGCACTGCTTCCACAGAATTGCAATAAGCGTAAAATTTATGGCGCGCTATGCCATAGAGAAAACCCACAGAGGGCGCTTGGGCGAGATCAACGGTTGTTCCTATAATTAACAGAAAAAGAGGAACATAGGCATCAATATAATCAACACCCATCCAAGCAGCAATGAATGGTTTTCCATATACGAGAAGACACAGCCCTACGCACATCGAGAAAATAGTGGAAAGTTTTGTCCCCGTGACGAAAGTCCGGCGCATCGCATCTTCATCTTGGCGGCCCAATTGCTGGCTGAACATTGGGCCAATGCCACCCATGAGAGAGATTATTAGATTTCTAAAATACATGGTTAATCGTTTGGCAATTGCGTAGTGCGTTATCATGCCGACACCAAGAAAAGCACCAATAATGAAGGCGTCCATGTTAAATCTGATTTGATCGGCTATTTTTGCAATGAACGTGAAAACACTATAGCCAAATAAATCCTTCATCACCTTGCGACTTGCTGATTTAATTGAGAGGCGAAAGCTTGGTCGCACTAATTTAAGGAGCACGTAGTGTGCCAGATGATTAGAAAGCTCAAGTGCCATCGTCACAAGAGCCAGTGCCACTATACCATGCCCTGCTTTTAGCAAAATGACAATTAAAGCAGCTCTCACCAGGGTACCCGCGATGTTGAGTCCAGATATAAGATCGAAACGGAGCTCGGCAGACAGAGCTCCAAGAAAAGCTCGACACGGAAACCCAGCCGCGAAGCCTATTCCCATGATTAATAGCACTTTGCTAAGAAGAGCTGCCTCTGTCGCATCTTTAATTATGCGAGGGGAGAGGAACGCTGCGACTATGGTAATTGCGAAAATGAGCAGACCCACTAATCCGAACATGACAAATGCAGTGGAAACTGAGCGGTTTATCTCCTTCTCATTCCGCTCTCCTATAGATCGTGCAACCCGGTACTGCACGGCAGTGACAATTCCAAGGTCAAGAAGGCCGTAGTATCCAAGAAAGGCAGCGACCAATACCCAATAGCCATAGATGCGATCACCCAGGGTATGGATGATAAAAGGCATCAAGAACACACCGACAACAACCTGAACCACAAGGTTGGCTGTCCGCATGGCTGATCCTAAGGCTAGTTTGCGAGCAGCGTTCATGGAAAGATACCAAATGACTCCGAGAAGTCGCTTTGCGAAGAAAATCTCCAGCTAACGAGCTGCTTATTTTTTGTTTTGCGACCTCTTGTATTTAAAATAGAGGTGAAGAACTGCCGTGTATTTCTCCGACCTTAGCAGGCTCTGCAAAGGGGCGTATTTTAAAGCATCCGGGTGCTGTGATAAATATTAGAGACGGCCTCGTCGGAGAAGTCAATCTTACACGTACACGTCGCCTTCTCAACGATCAATGCATTATATTTCAAGGGATATATAACAAATCCAAAAAGCCACTCCCAAAACTTTATACCTGCCTCCGGAATCAAAAGCGAGCGCAATTAGGTGCCCGTCCTTATTTTTGCCAGTCTTTTCGACGATATAATTGCATGAATCCCCGTCGCGGCGAGGTATAGATGAGCTCATAACCCTCCTTGAGTTGTCTAAAGATGGATTTTGCATCTTCATTGTCGCTTTCTGGCTCATGCATGCACCAAACAAGCACGTAGTCCACACGTCCTCCTGTCCGTTGGGGATAGGTGAGGAAGTCTACCCGCGGCAGCTGTAATGCCAGTTCCTCCCCAATGCCGATGTGCTTGAACGGATCGAGGTTGGGACGGAAGATAATCGGGAAGTAGCCCGTCGCGGCTTCATAGTTCGAGAGGTTCACGGCGTGTCTTTGCGCAGTTGTATAAGCGGAGGCATGCAGAAAAGGGCTAACCTCATACAAGAGAACCGGTTCGTGAGGTGGGTGTAGTTGATGTGAGAAGCAAAGTGGCAGAAGTGTTGTATTCGTTTCGATAAGATGTGTTCCCGAGAAATATTCTTCCAAGTAGTCATTGATCTGCACGTATTTGGTTGTGTGGAGTCCAAGTAGAACCAGGGCGATTACCGCCGCAACGACTCCGATTTTCAACTTCACAATCCTATGATACGACTGAGCGCCGAACCAGAGAATCAAGGCAAAGAATGGATATAAGTTCATCCGATGGCTGATGAAACTACCTCCGGACATATGTTTAGGGGCGGTAAAATACAAGATGATATACGCAGCAAATATGAGGATAAACCCATCCCAATGATTTACATGCCAACGAACTCCCTTCAATACGAAAAGGTACAGAAAGACTGCAGCAAATAGGGCCGCAAACGCCGTCGAAAACCATATTTCCTGTTTCTCGTACGAGACGAGCGAGGTAAGGCTAATGAGACGGTCCCGCAGTTCCCACGCGGGCGGCTTGGCGAAGCTTTGCGTTCCCTTTTGGAGGAGAAACGCGGTGACGAGAACAAGTGTTGGCAGAAACGAGTAGAACGGCAGCAGCGCTCGTGTCGAAACGGCCTTCCAAAGGGCTCGTACGTTATATTGCCGCTCACTTATCTGTTGACCGAGGTCGAGGAGCGTCAGCCATAGCGCAAAAAGCGCAATTGCCACATACGCCATGACCAGCGATACGAGATGGCAGAAGTAGAGCAACACCGAGAGGAAACTCAAGATCATCGTTTCGCGAAGGGTAAACCGATCCCGGTACTTCAGCCAGAACCCAACGACGAAGAAAAACATCGGTAGACTGTATGAGAAATAGTAGAATCCCATGTGAAAGAGATAGTTGTAGATGAACGGGAACGCCAGGAAAGCAAGAAATCCCGTGTCGGGACGAATCGCGCGAAGCGCATAGCGAATCGAGATAGGCAGGAGGATGATGTAACCGCTCAGGAGAATCTTCTCCGCAATGAGCATCGGAACAACATACATCAGTCCCGCCAAAACGAGATGTCCAAGCCAATTCGGGTCTAAGTTCTTGTTAAGGGCATAGTATTCGCGGTAGACGCTGCGATCTGGATGGTGATATTCGCGAACGACGTTCGCGTTGTAGAGGTGAACGGGTCCATCCTGTGAGGGGAAGTACTTCAACATCCAGATGGGCATGAGATGGACAACGATGAGCACGACAAAGAACATATGTTCACAATCGCTGAACCATGCGCGGATGCGTTCCCAGAGGCGGACATGCAAACACGAAGGGATAGTATTGGATCTGCTGGCCATCTCACATAAATGTTAATTGTGGAAGCGACTGTATTTGAACCAATCGGAACCCGTTTTCAAGCCCTGTCCATTCTCGGGCGCTCATACTCTGAGAAATCAGGGCGTGTAATGATATCGCCGCGTTGACACCCACCTATCTATTACGTTCACAGTGCACGATATTGCACGGCTATGAAACCGATCCATCACAGTTATCCTTCCTAATTGCAAAGATATACCTGAACGATCCTCTTGTTCGCAAGTGAATTCCATTCATCTTGGTATACTCATTCCCTTGGGTGTGGACATTCAAACCCGAATATTCGAGTCATGCCCGGATCCCCGGAGGTCGTAGCGCGCAGGGGGTTACCCCTGGCGCAATTCTTATGGCCAGCTGATGGACTGCCTGACGAATAACCTTGCACAATCAAGGTAAAGCTGGGAGTGAGAGAGTTTCGATTATTGCGCGGTCGAGGATAAGTAAGCCTTCGGAGGCATCATCAGTGTCACGGATCAAGGAGAAAAGTATGTTTAATAATTTCGGGAGGGAGGTATCGCTATACTGTATACTTGAGGTGATAAACGCGAAAATAGTATGATACTTCGACCGGAACGGACATGAGATACCGGCCGAAGTGACATACTAACCACTGCAAAGGTGATGATAAACTGGCAAAAAAGAACTCGCCTAAGTCACATCGCCATATGCTCGTCTATGCTGCCACGATGAGCGTTTTATCTGTAAGCTTATTTATTCCTACTGAACTAAATCTTTTGCTGCATCCTTTGCTTTCTCAGCTTCTTCTTCAGCTTTCTTTTCTACTTGCTCGGCTTCTTCTTTTGCTGCTTCTAGTGCTTCTTTAGCTTCTTTCTCAGCCTCTATTCCTGCTTTTTCAGCTTCCTCTACTTCTGCCTTTGGCACATCTGGCGCTTGGGCTTGTTCCTGCGTCCCACAGCCGCTCATAAGTAGGGCACACAATCCAAGAACTACCAGCAGTACTGTCATCAATCTCATCATCGGCCTTCTCCTTTCTTTTCAGAGATATTAAACGGAATTAAACATGCTATATTCTGCGGTGTACGTCAATTAAAATTTAGTCTCCCTGTCAACTTGAAAAAGCCTAAGCAATGCTAAACCTTTTTTAACCCAATATAGAAATGGTCGGGGCGACTGGATTTGAACCAGCGACCACCTGAACCCCATTCAGGTGCGCTACCAGGCTGCGCTACGCCCCGACCAAAAGTATGTATTGGAATTCTGTATTTATGACTGTCTGTGAATCTCCGTCGATAGATTGACCTTAGCTTTTGCCCCCTGGCAAACGGTATGCCGCAAACACGACACTCCTCTTGCACTTCATACCACTACTGTTCACGTTCTTTACTGCTTGCACGTTCTGTGAGCTACTGGGTTGCAAAAGCCAATTGTTTGCAAAACAGATATTCTAGCGGTCCAGGGAGTTAGCCAATTGATGCAGATCTTTCTGTACAGAGTTAAGCTTTTTGCCGATCGTCTTGAGGTTGCCACTGCGCTTACGGGTCACTTGCTTAGCGTTTTTCTCTGCATCTCGACTTTGGCGATACATGTCCTTGATTTTGTTCTTTGCTCCCGCAATTGTAAAACGCTCTTCATAGAGCAGCTTCTTAATAAGAAGGATCATTTCGATGTCGCTCTTACGATATCGGCGCTGGTCGCTCTGATCCTTTTGCGGCTGGAGCTCCTTAAACTCAGTTTCCCAATAGCGTAGGACGTAGGGCTTTATGTCCGTAATCATGCTTACTTCGTTAATGCGGTAGAACAGCTTGTCCCTGTGCGTTTTGATCGCAGCATCTGCCATCAGTATCACCCTTTCTTCATCAACTGTGCCAATCAGCGGGTCATGACATCACAACACATCATACTTGCATGAGAACTGCTAAGGTAACTGGTGCCCTATGGGCAAGAATTGCCGCATTTACCACAGCACTACACAGGAAAACACCCAAGGAAGTCTTTATATAGTAGCGCCAGGCAACTTTTTACTTAAGTATGTCCTCACCTCCTTCTTATCGAAAGCAGTACTAACCTCTGAAGCTTTCGGCTTGTAACTCGTCTACATGACTTATTTTTAAGTACTTGATGGCACGCACTGAAAGCGAAATCAAGCTTTTTTTATGCTCATGGCACAGATTTTACAACTGCATTTGGCTCCATGGGCAGAATAGACATGCGAGTCGGTGCTGCATTGAAGGAGAGGGTGAGGAAGACAATCGTGCTAACAGTATGTACGGAACAAACTGTGCTGCACAATCCAGGCGCTGTGTACGAGGCCTGCCGGTAAAGGATACGTTAGTGTTTTGGTGGTCTCTGTGGGGAAACACGGGGGGGGGTGTACGGGCCAGGCCGGTGTCCGAGTAGGTGGTGAAAGAATAATCCCTATGCCACTGTTAGTAAATTTCAGGCTTTGGCCTGCGACGCATAAGCTTGGCAAGGGCCTCCTTGGGTGTCCGATCTTTGAAGATAATATTATAGACTTCCTCAGTAATTGGCATTGAAACATCATGCCGCTTAGCCAATTGACGAGCAGCCTGAGTAGTTGTGATGCCTTCCACGACCATACCAATTTGACGTTGTGCGTCTTTTACTGTTAAGTCTCGAGCAATCCGCTCGCCAAAAGCACGGTTCCTGCTATGGCGGCTCAAAGCGGTCACAATCAGGTCACCCACGCCAGCGAGACCAGTAAAGGTCTGGACGTCGGCTCCCATGGCCTTGCCCAGGCGAATAATCTCAGCCAGACCGCGCGTTAGCAGTGCAGCTTTTGCGTTGTCGCCAAGCCTGAGGCCGTCGCACACACCCGCCGCAATCGCAATAATATTCTTGAGCGCACCTCCCAGCTCGACGCCCAGGACATCCTGATGCGTGTACACGCGGAATGTGGGTGTCATGAAGAGCCGCTGCACAGCTCCTGCAGTTTCTTGATGATATGCAGACACAACTACGGAAGTGGGTACTCCTCGCGACACTTCCTCGGCATGGCTTGGGCCGGACAGCACACAGAGCTGATCCCGTACAGCCTCTCCAATAACATCGAGCGCCACGCGCGATAGCGTCGTCAGTTGCTTGGTGTCAAGACCCTTCGCGCCAATTATAATTGGCGCATTGAGGCGCGCAATGCCCAGAGATTTGAGCTGCTCGCACAGCGCTCGCATCCCGTGCGACGGGATTGCTATGACAACCGTATTTGCCTGGCGGAGGGCCATCTGGAGGTCGTTGGTAATCATAATCCTCTTGGGCAGATACACGTGGGGAAGACGGTGAGGGATACGGCTTTTTACCAGAGACGCGACAACCTGTTCGTCAACATCCCAGATCTGTACTTTAAAGCGCTTAAGCGAGAGCAGGTGGGCGAGCGTTGTTCCCCAGGTTCCGCCACCCAGAACGCAGACGACAGGTTTGGCGCTGGCTTGGCTCATATCCGCTTGCTCCTTATATCAATCTGCCCGAGAATAAACGTGTGGCAAGAGATGTTCGTGCATTTTAGAGTAATCCTGCTGGGGTCTTAGTGACACCAGCTAAAAAATCTTTGATTCTGTTCCTTGCACCAAGCGCTTTATATTCTCACGGTGCCTCCAGATGACCAGGCCTCCGAGGAGAACGGTAAAAATCACAAGCAGCAGGGAACGCGGTCCAACAAGCAGCAGAAAGATCGGAAGCAGAATAGCCCCTGTTAAGGATCCGAGCGACACGTAACGCGTGCTAGCTACCAGAATCAAACAAATGCTGAAGGTCAGGAGCAGTGCCTTGGGAGCAAGGGCGAGATACACTCCAATACCAGTGGCCACTCCTTTGCCGCCTTTATACTTCAAAAAGATTGTGAAGATATGGCCGATAACTGCAGCAAGACCAATGCAAAGCGCCTGGTTCTCCTGACTTAAGAACCCAGAGGCGCTCTCTCCGCTGATGAGCGGAAACAGAAGCGTTGGGAAGAAGCCTTTAGCGGCATCCACGAAAAGCGCGGCGATTCCCACAGGTTTTCCGAGGACGCGCATGGCGTTTGTCGCACCGACATTTCGACTTCCATGCTCGCGCAGGTCAATCCCACGCAGCAGTTTCCCGAGAATGAAGCTTGTCGGGATTGACCCAATCAGATATGCGATCAACAGTAGTACGAAAAATGTCATGGACGGTCCGTTTGCATAGACAATGATCTATAATTTCCCACCAGCGGCCGCACTACCCGAGCCAGGCGACCAGGCGCAGGTATCTTTTGCTGCTCAATTCAGACCGGCAGCGCTCATGCTATCTTCTGCGCGACCGGGATGCCGAATCGGCTCTCCTACGCAGCTTCAGCCGAATGGGAACTCCCTGAAATTCAAATTCTTCACGTAGTTGATTCACCAAGTAGCGTTGATATGAAAAGTGCATCAGTGTCGGGTCGTTGACAAACAACGCAAATCTCGGTGGCAAAACACCGATTTGAGTGACATAGTGAATTTTCAGCGCCTTGCCCTTCCGGACAGGAGGAGGGAACTGGCTGAGTAGACGCTCCAATGTCTTGTTGAGCTGCGAGGTTTTGATTTCTTTGCGAGCCGAAGCATACAACTTATCAACCAGCGGCAAGATCGTCATGACCCGTTGTCCAGATAGTGCGGACACGAAGACAATCGGCGGAAACGGCAAGAAATTGAATTCGCGACGCAAAATCTTGGCATAAGCGCCACTGGTGTCTGTGTCTTTCTCAACGCCATCCCACTTGTTGACAACAAGAATACAAGCCTTACCGGCTTCCAGTGCGTACCCGCCAATATGTGTGTCCTGCTTCACAATGCCGGACTGTGCATCCAGCACCAGCAGCGCAATATCGCAACGCTCCAGACTCATAATGGAAGACGCGACTACGAGTCTTTCGATTCCTCTGGCGATTTTCCCACGGCGCCGGATGCCTGCAGTATCAATAATCGTATAGCGGCGTCCTTCAAGTTCAAATGTGGTGTCAATGGCGTCGTGTGTAGTGCCTGGCGTTGCGTGGGCAATTACCCGCTGCTGTCCGAGAAGTGTATTAATGAGGGTAGATTTCCCCACGTTCTGGCGCCCCACCACGGCAATGCGAATACCGCCTGCCTCATCTCTTACATCCATTGGAGGAGGCAAGGCAGCCGCCGCGTCGTCGAGTAGCTGGCTGATTCCCAGTCCGTGCATGGAGGAGACTGGATAGATTGTGGATACACCAAAACGACTAAAGCCATAAGCCTGGGCTTTGCGCTTCGAATCGTCACACTTATTCACGACGATAAAGAAGGGCTTTCCGGTGGTCCGCAGCTCATGCACAATATCTTCGTCCAAGGGATTAAGCGGCTCGGAAACATCCGCCAGAAAAAGAACCAGGTCAGCCTCATCAATTGCCAGGCATGTCTGTTCACGCATGTGTACGGATATCTCCTCCTGCGTGTTTGGCTCGTATCCCCCTGTATCCACCAGTAGGAAATCCTTGCCCTCCCAACTGCTGCGGGCATACTTACGGTCGCGCGTCAGGCCGGGCGCAGGTGACACAACAGCCTTTCGAAGTCCGACAATTCGATTAAAGAGGGTGGACTTGCCGACATTAGGCCTTCCGATAATAGCCACTATTGGAAGTGGGGGAGTGACGATGTGGACCTTAGCGTTCATGTGCTGTTCCAATGGCTTCTGCAATGAATACCTTAACATCATTAGGTACAACTCTCACATCAGACTTTGTTGACGCTGCGAGCTGGTACAGGCTCATATTGTCGAGAAAGAGATTATCTTCCGGCCGCAGGCAATTCGCCGGGATAAAATATGTGTCGTACCCAGGATGCCTGCGAATGGTGCGCAAAATATCCTTGCCTGCCATCAGTCCAGTCACAGTCACTGTGGGGCCGAACAGGCGGTTTGAAACAACCAGAGGGTCAAGCCGCAAATTTCTGATCTGGTTCAATCGGGTGATGATGCGGCGCAGAACGCCCTCTCCGAGCTTGCTGGTTATTACGCCGACACGCCGTTGTTGTGACAAGGATTTCGGCAGTCTGCGAACGGCCTTGCCGTAGTGCTCATAGAATTGCGACACCATGCCTATGCCGTTTTCCAATTGCGGCACCATGTCGAATCCGCGGTAGAATGGAGGTTTTCTGCCTGCCAGCAGGTAGAACTCGTCGCTTAAGAACAGAATACAGCGGCCAAGCTTCCTGGTCAATGTTTGCCTGAGCGGCTCTATCTGGCGCAAGAATCTGCGTGCATACGCGGGCGTCACACCACGCATGAGCCGCACTGCGCGAGGACGATATTTCGTCAGCCCCACGGGCACAACAGCAATCGAAAGGAGGTAGGGGTAAAATTGCGCAAGCTCAGTAATGGTACGTTGCAAATGCGCTCCGTTATTCAAGCCAGGGCAGAGCACGATTTGGGTGTGGAACGAGATCGTGTGCCTCCTGAGCCGCCGGAGAATCTGGAGAATGTCAGGTGCCTGTTTGCGACCGAGCAGCTTAAGCCGAAGTGCGGGATCAGTGGTGTGGACAGA
This sequence comes from uncultured Candidatus Sumerlaeota bacterium, assembly GCA_964630455.1. Taxonomy (GTDB): domain Bacteria; phylum Sumerlaeota; class Sumerlaeia; order MWCT01; family JAUWMI01; genus JAUWMI01. Next base: position 1,820 of record CAZVVA010000002.1, on the reverse strand, counting down.
GATGTAAAGCGGCGACAGGCGCTGCCGGGCAATTCGGGTAAAATCCGCTTCAGTCAAATCCGTGGCTGTTATATAGTTGCCGTGCAAAAACGACAGCCGGTAGTCCTCATCCTTGATGTAGAGCTCCTTGCGCAGGTTCGGAGGAAGCTGGTGAAAAAAGCAGAAGAGACAACGGTTGCGGCAACGACGAATTTTAAATGGCGCAGTGGTCAAGCCCAGCGGGTATTCGTCAGAGCGTTTCCGGATGCAGACGGTGTTAAGGCTACCTGTGCGCGATTTGATCTCAAGGCGAAGTCGCTTTCGGGCTGAGAAGTAAAGGAAATCAAGTGCGTCATGCACAGGGTGATTGTTAATTCTAAGCAGATGATCGCCCGTGCGAATCCCATAACGCGCGGCAAGCCCATCTGGTTCGACGTGTTGAACGCGGACACCGTGGCGCATACTACTAACCCGTTGCTGGGCGCGAGTCTTTATGGTGCGAGAGCATTTTTGTGCCAATAAGAATGTAATGTAGTCCGGAGAGAATCGTAATTGCAAGGGTTATGTGGCAGAGCAAACTTGTAGGGAAAAGGAATTGCTCGACCGTAGCGCGGCCACTGGTGATCAGGTAATTGGCCAATGCAACTTCAAAAATCGTGATAGTCTGACAAACTGTTGTGGCTTTGCTCAGAAGCGTGGGCCGGTACTCGAGATCCTTGATGAGAATTTGCAGGATGCCCACACCCAGTAAAATCACGACATCGCGAAAAACGACCACGATAGTGATCCAAGCGCGGACAGTAATCACCCCCGTCTGCCCCGTCGGGTCGCGAACGAGGAACGACATGGAGATAAAGGCGGTGACCAGAAGCAATTTATCAGCAAGCGGATCGAGAAAGCTGCCCAGCCATGTCTTTTGCCGTAATGCCCGAGCAATGATGCCATCTGCTGCATCCGTCAAAGCAGAAAACGCAAAGACTATAAGCACCCAGCCCCACCACCCGTAGTAAACCAGAATTGCCAACAGCGGCACGCACACAATGCGTAGTAAGGTCAGCTTGGTTGCGTGATTAATCTTGAGCGGATGCAGCTTTACCCGAAACATTACCACTTCCTTTCACTGTTACCAGAACCTTGCGTACCGTAGTATTGCCCTCGTCATCCGTAACCATAAGACTGAGTGTATGTTCGCCAACTGTTAGTAATTCCGTATCAAAGGCGAATAGTTCCTCAGCAGCGTCAAAAATGCCATCTGTAGGCATGAGGTACAGCCAGTCGTCGGCGTCAACGTTATACTGCGCCGCAGCAATAATGCTCGCCCCGTCCTTTGCAGTGGCGGTGATCGTAAAAATGCCCGCTGACTTCTCACGCGCACTGAACGTGGCAATCTCGGGTGGGGTATTATCTACGATAAAGAGCTCGCTGACCAGCGATGCAGTCCGGGCCAGCGGCTCAGGGTTTCTCGGCAAATCGGTCACCTCAACTTTGATCCTGTACGGGCCATCTGGAATAGAGACGGTCTCAAACGTATACCGAGTGTTTGTAATCTCGTCTTCGATTTCCTTCCAGGTTGTCTCGCCTTCACCTTTGAAATAGAGGGTAGATTCCAATTCATCGTCGTTAGCGTCAGAAACGTCCCAGGAAATTGTAATTTTTTTCGGATTGGAGTCGGGAGATTTGCCAACGGATTTCTCATCCGTTCCAGGACGCCCTCTCAGATTACCAACCAAAGGGTCTTTCTTGTCTATTCCAATCTCAGGGGGTCTTTTGATCTCGGGCTTCTCTGCAACCCTGGCCTTTTTGACAGTAATTTGTTTAATCTGAGGAGCCAGATTCGGCAT
>CAZVVA010000001.1:18541-43325 GCA_964630455.1 uncultured Candidatus Sumerlaeota bacterium | reverse complement strand
GCCACTGGCGGGCACGTATCCGTCAAAACAACCTTGGCCATGCACTAGTTCATATCGTAGCGTCTTGGCTTGATTTGCTTGCTATGTGCTCTACTCGAAAACTCTCATATGTCGGAGCACTTCATTCCCGCTGAGATCGTAAATCCAACTTTCCATCCGACGCCCCGAAATGTCAAGGACGGCAAACGTCGGCTGCCGCCCTTTCTTATCTTCCGGCTTCAAATGACCTGGGTTCACAAACACGATGCCATCCTCTTCGCGAATATCATACACGTGGCTGTGGCCGAACAGCACCACGTCAATGGTATGGCCGGCAATAAGGTCCTCAGGCCTGAGATCTGACGGTAGATCTTTTGCGTGGCTTTCATGAGTATGGGTAATAAGGACACGAATACCGTCAAAGCGCACCACCAGGCGATTGGGAATCGCCGGATCCTTGTAGTACGTGCTGAAAACCCCGGGCACCTTGACAATGCTGACCCTGTCGCGCGGCAGAGTCGAAGCATCATCATAATCGTCGCCAAGATGGATAATCAGCTCAACTCCGAGCGCACACATCTGGTCAGCAGCGCGTCGCACATTTACTATTTCGCCGTGCGAATCACTCATAACTCCTATTCTCATATTACTCCCCCCTTTTAAATCAGCGAAGAGCCTCGCTCAGAGACTCCTCTAGCTTGACAAATGTTCAACCGCCATTCAGGCTGTCCCGACGCGAATCTTTTGAAAATGTTTGCATGACATGCGCCTCAACGGTCTGCTGCGGATTCTGGCAAGGCGCCTTGCTCATCACCGCTGCACTGGCAAAGAAAAAAACCGTTCCTACATCAGTTTAATGGACGTATGTACTGCCTTAATTGTCAACGTTTGGATACCCATGAACAGATTTTTTGAAATTCTAATTACACTAACAATCCTATCCCCTATTTGTAAAATGAAGGGGCGCTTGTTGTCAATAATAAAAGAAAACCGTTGAGTTCTGGAGACTTACAGAGCAACAGCAGGTCGGATACACAGGGTGATCCTTAATGCTGCTAAATTGGCAAGAAAAATCGCACAAGAAGAATTCGAGGAACACCTGAGACGAAATGTTTGCACGGCCAAGCGTCAGGGATTACACCTGGAAGGTACGGTACGCACCGAAGAGGTACACTGGAAGACCACCCTTACCTATTGACTGACAAGCTCACATGCAACTCCACAATGTCGCCATCAGCGAGTACGTAATCCTTGGTGACTTGCTGCCCATCGAATTTTGCACTGCCCCAGATGCGGGCAAATCTAAGCTCCGCGGCGAAATCCTTATGTACGGCCTCAGCAAAATTCAGCACCGTGCTTCCGCGTGGCACTGTAAAAGGGGTGTTCATATCCGCCTGTTTGCCCGGAGACTTTGAATAGATACGAACTATCTCAAGCAGGTCAAAAACTGCATGCCGGAGCTCATCCAGCCCCGCGCCGCTTTTCGCTGATACGGCAAGCAAAGGCAATTGCTCACCGTAAAGATCCTTCAGCGTGCTGAATATCTCCTGTGCCTTTTCCATGTCTGCCTTGTTGGCTATCAGGAGTGTCTTTTTCTGCGTCACGTTTGGCGGACAAGATTCCTCAGGCGCGGCAACCAGCTTGATTTTTGTCCTTTCCAGTCGTGCAATAGGATATTCTACTTGCTGAAGCACGTCAGGGGAGCCCAGATCAATCACCAGCAGCACGCCATCCGCTGCCCGCACGATTTCAGGGATCCAGTGCTCCGTGTGCTCGTCCGACACCGGTGGAATATCCACCAGTTGAATCTGACAGTTTTCAAAACTCATCATACCCGGAATGGGTGCCCGGGTTGTAAAGGGATAGGGCGCCACGTCGGGCCTGGCATTAGTCATCGCAGCCAGCAGCTGAGATTTACCCACGTTTGGCGCACCAAGTAATACGACTTGACCTGCCCCTTCTTTGGGTATCTTATGCGAGAACCCCTTTCGCCTCCTGGTCTGGCTTTCAGAAGCGCGCTTTTTCATCTGCGAGATGCGCCGCCTCAGATCTGCCTGCATCTTATCGGTCCCCTTATGCTTCGGGATGGCCGAAAGCATCTCTTCCAGACAGGCCAGCTTCTCATCGTCCGTCTTGGCCTGTCTATAGCGCTTTTCTGCTGCCAGGTAATCGGGAGTCAAGTTCGCAGGCATGATTACTCACTCGCAGGATAGATTAACGCGATTCGGCAAGTCACCGACTGACCGTAGCCTCACTATCCGACTCGCCACGTGAATAAATACTACTGTCGGGTGCACACCAATGTCAATGAGTTTGCAGAGGACAAGCTGCGCGCAATCCACATTGGCCTTGCACTGCCACACCCAGCATGGATAATACACCCGCCATGGCCAAAAATTGCAATGGCAAGTTCACACGTTTGTGCGAGATTGGTAACGCCTCGGTCTGATTCCTGTTACGCTGCTTATTACATCCCACACATAAGAAGGGGGATGGGACACTGACATGACATGCATGCGCCTTGCAATTCTTATCAGTCTGCTGGCTGGCGTGATTGCATGCGCAGCACCGCTTGTTCAGACAGGTCATCTCAATGACTATGGGGCGCTTCAACCCGTAGATACGGGGAACGGTGTTGTGTGGCACCTGCAAAGGCAGCCTGAGCTGACACCGCCTAATGTTCTTTACATTGCGCCAGTTTCTTATGCCGCACCGCCTGTAATCCGTCCCTCGCTGGAGCAGGAGGTCTCTGCGCTGCTGCGCGAGCGTCTCTACGTGCACGCACTACGCATACTCGCACCACGCCTCATCATTATTAAATCAAAAGATACTGATGATTATGCTGAAATTGGCTACACTGTTGATACGTTGTCAGTCGCCATAACCCACGTCACGCGAGGTAATGGCCTGCTGCGCTACGTGATTGGCTTCGGGATGGGAGATGCCGCGCTGCAGGTGGAGGGTGTGCTGCGTAACGCTCAGACCGAAGTACCCCTTGTAGAGATTGCGGTCCGTATTCCGCATGGCGGCTACCCATCCATGGGTATAAATCCGCGCGCCATTTCAGCTAGGCACTGTTTGCGCCTTGCCGCCGACGCCGCATCCCGAGAGATCATCCAGGCGCTAGCCGCACTCTGGCAACTCACCGAAGAGGAAACAGCCAAATGATCCAGATAGTACACGCGATACAAAGAAAAAATCGTTGCATAAAGAAAATGGGTCGTCTAACTGTGCTTACACTTGTGGGTTTTCGCCTGGCAATCCGTCTATGTTTTTGCCTGTAAGGTCGTAGAAGAATTGCGCATGGAGCCTTTCCTGCGTTGTGGGGGGCACTTCATGAGATGTCCCTACTCAGCTCAAGAGAAACGTAAGACCGAAGGGAATCGTCCCTTTTTGTTGCCAGCTTTACCCATAAAGCATTATCGCTTAAACTTAATCACCATAGATTCCGAAGAGCCTTTGGTTTTAGTCCGCCTCGGCGGACTCTTCTTTGCCCCCTGCTTTAGCTGGGGGGGGTAAAAGAAGAATTCTCAACTAGTGCGCTTCAGCGTGGCTTCTCGCAGTGGCTCAGGGCTCAGATTTCAATGGCTAAAGCCGCGGGTGGATAAGCGACGCTAAAGCGCCCTGGTGGTTTTTGTTTTGCCCACTTTCCGTTTCACCCCACCTGAAGGTGGGTGCAAAGAAGAGACTGCCTCAAGGCGGCCTCAAATGAAGAGATCCTGGATTATTCGTGCATCGAGGGCATGGCGAAAGAGATCGACTTCAGGATCTCAAATAAAGGCATCTTGGATAATCCGTATTTCTTAACACCCTTCATATAGCGCTCTTAAAGTCTTACCGCACCTGAGGCACTTGAGAAAAGTTGTAAAGTTCAGTTTGTTAAGGATTCTAACAACAAAATATGGCCATCCGCGCAGATAGTCAATTATCGCCATTAGCCACCACTCGCAGCCCAATACGAGTGATGCGTCCCATCATTTTGCTTCTATTTTTCGCCTCAGGTATCAGCGGGCTCATCTACGAGGTTGTCTGGTCGCGGCAGCTCATCTATCTATTTGGAGCAACGATTTACGCAGTGAGCACAGTACTGGCGGCGTTCATGGGTGGGTTGGCGCTGGGAAGTTATACGTTTGGCAAGCTTGCGGATCGCTGCGAACGCAATCTGCGATTCTACGGATTCCTGGAGCTCGGCATCGGCATTGCGGCCCTGTTGCTGCCGGTGTTTCTGAGCTTGCTGAATCCGATCTATACGTTCGTCTACCGGGAATTCAACGCATCGTTCTTCGTGCTGAGTTTGTTGCGATTTGGCCTGACATTCTTCGTCCTGCTCATTCCTACAACGCTCATGGGCGCCACGCTGCCAGTCTTATCGCGCTTTCTCGTCCGCGAGCAGCGAACTCTGGGTCTAAACGTCGGCGCTTTGTATTCCATGAATACTTTTGGTGCCGTAGTTGGGTGCTTCGTCTCAGGATTCCTCCTGATTGCCTGGCTCGGCATTCGTAACACAACCCTGCTTGCTGCGGCAATTAACTGGGGCGTCGCGGTGGTCGCCATTGCCCTGTCACGCAAACTCGAACGGCCCTCACCTGGGGCAACCGCGTCATCGAGCCAGCACACATGCCCTGAATCAACCGCACTGCACCCTCCTCAGGCACCCGCTTTATCTCCTCGCTACCCCGAGCGCACAGTCAGCTGGATTCTCGGCATTTACCTGATCTCCGGTTTTGCGGCTCTGGCGTATCAGGTAGCATGGAGCCGCGCCCTGGTCTTCACCTTTGAATTGATGAAGAACACGACCTATGCGTTTACCGCCATGCTGACTACTTTCCTCATCGGGCTGGCGATTGGTAGTGCAATCACCTCCAGGATCATAGACCGCCAGCAGGACCCCCTGCGTCTGTTTGCCCTGATTCAAATTCTGACCGGACTGGCAGGTGCCTTTTCCCTGCTTGTCATTTATAATGCATACAGTCTGAACCCGTTCGCCGCACTAGATGAGACAACGGGGAATATTATCTGGTGGGCCGCGGTGTTAAACGTCTTCGCCAAAACAGGAGCAGCCATTTTCCTACCCACTCTGCTGATGGGCATGGCATTTCCTGTAGCAGCCAAAATCTGCGTTGAGAGCGTCCGCCGCGTCGGATCCGGAGTAGGCCGCCTCTACTCATTGAACACCGTTGGCGCAATTCTTGGCGCATTTGCCGCAGGGTTCATTCTGATTCCTCTGCTGGGCATTGCGCGTAGCATAACGCTGCTTGCCTCCATCAATATCGTTCTTGGCATTGTCGTTATTTCGATTAATCCATACATGCGGCAAAACCGGAAAATCGTCGCCACCGTCCTTTGTCTGGCCATGCTTTTGGCTATCTCCGTACGGATGTCCAGACAGGTCATGTTTCAGCAGCTCGAGGAAGGCCAGAATCTCTTGTTTTACAAGGAAGGCCCACTGGCTACGGCGTCGGTCGTGCAAAGTCTCCTGGGCTACAACACCCTCTACATTGATAACATTGGAGTGGCAGGCACTGACCGTATTCTGCTAACGGATCAGAAAAGCCTGGCCCACATCCCAATGCTTCTGCTCCCCAATCCCAGGACTGCGCTGACCGTGGGATTTGGCAGTGGCGGCGCTTCGTGGTCTTATACCCGCTACCCGCAACTCACCCGCATCGACTGTGTGGAAATTTGTCAGACGGTGCTCGATGCCGCATCCTTGCTGCGTGCCTCGAATCATGGCATTCTCGAATTGAACGATCCGCGCTTTAATCTCGTTATTGACGATGTGCGAAGCTATCTGCGTTTTGGCGATGTGCAGTACGATATCATCGCCACGGATTGTACTGATCTTCGCTACAAAACTAACGCGAACCTTTACGACTACGAATATTTCACGCTGTGCCGCCAGCATCTCACGGATGATGGAATGGTAGTGGTCTGGATGCCGCTGGCCGGACTCTCAGACGAAGCGTTTCGAGCTGCGCTGCGCACATTTTACCGCGTCTTTCCCCACATGGCCATCTGGTACATGAACAATGAGGCTACCCATTACATCCTTCTTCTGGGTACGCCGCGTCCGCTCCGGTTTGACTACCAACGCATGGAACAGCGGCTCAGCGATCCTCGGGTGAAGGACGACCTTGCCGAGCTCTACCTGGACGACGTGGATAAAGTACTGAGCTGCTTCGTGACCAACGAACAACAGCTTGAGGACTTCCTTGAAGGACAGATGATCAACTCTGAAAACTTTCCGTATCTCGAATTTGAAGCGCCAAAGTACGGCTATGGCGAACAGGCGCTGGTGGATAATATACGCCGCCTCTTTCAGCTGCGTACACAAGTGACGAGTCTGCTGACGAATGTTCCCGAAACGCACCGCGTAACCGAGCAGCTCGCGCTGTACCTCGACGCAGTTCCTCATATCATTGACGGTCACATTCACTATCGCCAGCTTGAGCTTCAGGAAGCCTGCCGTTCGTACCTGCGTGCATTTGCCATCAATCCTGCAGATCGCAGCGTTAAGCATCTGCTTAATTTTGAAGAGCTTCGCCGCCGTATCAGAGCGCTGCCTCAGGAAATATGGAGTCGAATGCAAATGGGTCATTTGCTTCTGCTTCAGGAACGCTACGGCGATGCTATTGACTTCTTCAGACCGATTGCCGAAATCGAGATAGCCGAAACACTTCCATTGGATCAGCGCGAGGCCCTCACCAATTCTCGATTCGAAGCCGTTGTTTCCATTGGTAAGTGCTACCAGGGTGCGGGATTCACTGAAAAGGCTCGCCAGTATTTTTCCCAAGCCCTTGCCATAAGACCCAACGACCCAGAGGTTCAATTGTTGCTCGAACAGGTCTCATCCCCTTCCACGAACGCCACGACGCAGTAACACACACCTACACTACAGGCTGCCCAGCATATTTTCTCAAGAGCCACAGGTCATCGGTAGGTTAAAAACATGCACGGGGAAGGATTAAAAGGAAAGAATTCGCTCACAACGATTCCGGAGGTTTGCGGCGCAGCACACCCGACGGCTAGACCTCAGGATGATACTCTCCATCCTCAGCAAGAATATCGAGAAGCACTTCGATCAGCTTTGGGTCAAATTGCGTGCCGGTGTTCTTGATCATTTCCTCCACGGCAAAGGTTCTGCCATCGGAATCTTTGTAGGGCCGATCCAGAATCAGTGCATCGTAAGCATCCACAACAGCAATAATACGTGAGGCAAGCGGAATCTGCTCACCCTTCAGGCCATCGGGGTATCCGGGTGGGATGGTATCAGTCCGGCCGTCATAGCGTTCGTGGTGGTGCCGGATAAACTTGGCCGCCTCCTGAAGGAATTCAACCTCGCGCAACACCGTTTCTCCAGCCACCGAATGCTGCTTGAGCAATTGCTGTTCGCTTTGACTCAGCAAGGTCCGCTTGTTGAGAACAGCGCGATCAATTCCGATTTTGCCAATGTCGTGTAGTCGCGCAGCATAGACCAGATTCTGCATTTGCTCCTCGGTAAAGTTAAACCGCTTGGCCATACGTATAGCCAGCGCAGCCACACGCTCAGAATGCCCCCTATAGTACACATCTTTCGTCTCGAGTGCCTTTGCAAAACCCAGAATCGTCTGGATGGTTAATTTCTGCAGCGTCGCCTTCGACTCTTCAATGTACTCCGTTAATAGCCGCCGTTCAATCGTCTGTTTTTCATGGTGCAGATCCGTGTCCAGATCCGCCATGATACGATCCACTTCTGCTGGTCCGGCAAGCTTCGCTGCGATTTGCAGCACCAGATCATTTCCGTTCAGCGGATGTGCTTCATTCCACAGGTCAACTGCCCGCTGGATGCGCTGGATCGCTGCGTCTAGTTCCTGGGCCGTGATGTCCGACATCAGCACGATAAACTCATCCCCACCGTAGCGGCCCACGATAGCCTCTGGCCCAGTCTGCTGGCGAATCAGCTGCGCAACCTCGCGCAGGATCTCATCACCCTTTAAATACCCCAACACATCGTTAATATTCTTAAAATTGTAAATATCAATAAGCATCATTCCAAGCTGGTGGCCGTTTTGTTTCGTGCGCTCCGCCGCTTCATGAAATGCCTTGGTAAAAAAATGGCGATTGTAGAGGCCCGTAAGTGCATCCGTATTGGCCATGTGCTCGGTTTGCTGGAAGAGCTGAGCCTTCTCAACCGCCACTGCCGCCTGATTCGCAATCGTGCTCATCAGCTGGACTACCTCTTTCGTATAGGCGTGCACCGCACGGGTCAACGCGATGATGACACCAACCGTCTTGTCACCAAGGATCATGGGCACATGCATTGCCGAGATTCCAACCGTGGCCTTTCCGAGCGAGACGTCCCGAAAACTGACCTTCGCCGTCTTTTCCCGTACCACGCTTGAGAGCAGCGACTGATGAACTATACTCATGCACTCTGGCAGCGGATCTGCCGTCCCCGGTGGTTGCTCGTGCCGCTCATAGAGTACTTCCATCTTCTGGGTTTCTGTTTGATGGCCGAGAATACAAAACACCTCAACAGGAATTGCAGTCCGAATCTGCTGGAAAATTGCTTCACACACCTCATTCAAATTCAGCGTGCCCGCCAATGCCTCACTCACGCGATGCAGCATGGCCAGCTGTTGATAGCGGTTGCGCAGCGCAATTTCGGCCTTTTTGCGTTCCGTAACGTCCCGCACCATGCCAAGCACTACCGGCTCGCCTGCCACTTTCCCCAGGCTTGCGTTAATCTCAATGGGCACCTCTGAACCGTTCTTGCGCACAAAGACCAGGCCGGAAATCTCCTGCTGATGCTCTTGCTCATCCAGCACAGCCAGCAGATGCTCCATCTTCTGCACCTCCTGAGCTTGCAACAAGTCAAAAATCCGGCACCGTTGGAGCTCCTCCAGAGTGTAGCCTGTCATTTCCTGCGAAACCCGGTTCGCGCTCAGTATCTTGCCCGACTCCGGCTGCAGCAGAAAAATGGCATCCTGCGCATTCTGAAAAATATGCTGGTAGCGCTCCTCGTGCACCCGCAGCTTCCGCAAATAGCGCGCCTGCTCTTCGCTTCGAACCAGCCGCTTGTTGATCTTCATCAGCCCTACTGCGCTCACCACCACCACAGCCAGCACAAATAGAGCAACGAGTAAATTGCTCCAGTAGCTCTGCTGCGCCAGTGCCACGACTTCCCTGTACGGCGAGGCAACAACCACCATCCAGCGCAGATGGTCAAATACAATCGGGGTACTGCTCACGATGTATTTGCCCTTGCGATCCCCGCGACTCGTTTCGGGCAAGTCTACCCACTGTACCAGCTTCTCCCCACCCACGATGCGCTGAAAAAAGCGATGAGTCTCTGGAAATCGTTCAGCCGGGATCACATCAAAAAACTGCTTGCCGTATAAATCCTCTGCCGGTGTACAAACGATCACCACTCCCTGCGGATTGAGCACGTGGGCTTGCTCCGATTTCCCCGTCTTAATGGGAACCAGAAACTCGCGACCCAATTGTTCGTAGTTGATCAGAATTGCGACCGAACCAAGAAATTCAGCATCAGAGAGCGGTCGCCCACGCGCATCATAGCGGTCGAAAACCGGCTGATGCAACGCAATGGTTTGATAACCCTGAACCGCGCGGAATGGTATACTCACCACTGGCTGCCGCGTCCGCAGCAATTCCTGAATGTGCTCCTGGTAAGTAAGATCTTGACCTATGGAATCTGGATTTGGCGGATACGTCAGGCGCAAAATACCCCGCGCATCAATGCGCGAAATCGCCTTGATCTTGTCGCTTACGTTTTCATAGTATGCCTGCATGACCGCTTGCGCCTTTTCCGCCTCAATTTGTTTGACCTCCGGATACTTCGCAATCAGACGCAGCTCAGATTGTAATTCCATCAAAAAGCTCTCGATTCCTTTTGCCGAGAGCTCGGAAATCTGCGATTGGCTTTGTGCATATCGCGCCGCAACATCCCGTAGAGTCACGATATAACCGCGATACGAAATCGCAAAGATAGCAATAATGATTGCGATGCCGAGAATTATGATCAGACGCTGATAAATGGCTTTCATCTGTAAAACAACCTCTACCTATGCAGTACCATTAAATTATCCGGCGACTTTGTGCGCTCCATCTCAGTCAAGAATTCTCGCTTGATGCCGTCCTTGAAATTACTCCTGCACCAGCCCTCTTCTTTTAGCCCTTTTCTTTTGGGCACGCTATTCTATATACCAAAGTTCACAGCGATTTGTAAACGAGAAAATGAGGGGGAAAGAAGATGAGGAAAATCAAGCCTGTTCGTTAGCCTTTGGAATTCTGAATAGCAGTGCAAGAATCGGAGAAGAAGACGCCACTCTCAGGCCCGCAAAGCAACATGAACACCGGAACATCAGGCAAAAATGCACGATTAAAGATCAACGATTATCCTCCGTGGCAAAAACGGTTTTTCCCCATTACGCCTTGAGCAACCCTACTTACGTATCGCGCGGCCTTTGGCACCCGGATCTTCAAAGAAGAGATCCGCAAACGCCTGTGGGTTTTGCCAGGCGTTACGCGCACCTGTCCACGACATCTGAATCTCCTGAAAAAATGGATGCAGCGACCGCGGATCGTCATCATCAGTTATGGCCACGGAAAATCCAATTTGCATGCCATTAGATGGCTTAAGCCGAAGCTCCGCGAGCGGAATCGCCCCTTCTATGATCATCCCCTTGAACGCACGTCCTGAAATGGTATGAGTAACCTCAGGAGGTCGGTTGATTGCAATGCGCGAATTGACCGATTCGCCACCTAGCTGCGACCATGACCAGACAACACTTTTCCCCTGTGTCGGAAACAGCCCATATTGATGATCGTCTTCGCTGTAGCGGCTGCTTTGCCGATCTCCCGCATGATCCGTGTCAAAATATACTTCCAGCCCATCATTGTTATAAACCTGCTGGCCAGTGGCGGGATCCGAAAAAACATCGTCCTGAAACTCGACGCCAAGGTAAAAGAATTTGTCATCCCAGCACGTGTAAATACGCGCACTGGCATCTTCTTCGCCCTTCCACGTCACGTATCCTCCCACGTACTGGTCCTGCCGATTAATCCTGATGGGCTCGAGCGATTTCTCCCAGTCAGACAGATTGCCGTCAATTGTCAACGGCTGTGCGGCCTTGCGCGATGTGTGAAACGAGATCATCGCTTTTTCGTGCACAGTCAGACCAGGACTGACCTCTCCAGTGGCCTCAATGTGAAACACTTTGTCTGACTCGTGGTGTGAGAGAATAGCGATTGGCGTAATATACGTAACATTACAGCCAAACGGAGGAAAATGAAACACCTGCATATTCAGCGCTACCCCCTCGCCAGCCTCCAACGTTATCTTCCCCTCAAGCTTACGCGAAGCACGATTCGTGATTGAAACCAGAAAGATCTTCTTGTCGCCTTTCGGCTTGAGCGGACTAATAGCAATATCCAGCGGATCCACAACTGTGACCGGGGCTAAAATCCGTGCATACGGAACAGGCTTTCCTCTGCGAGGCAACAGAAATACCGCCAGGGTAGCACTTCCAGGCTCCGCATTCTCGCTCACACGTAGTATCCCTTTTCCGTTTTCGGTAGAGACTGACAAATGTTCTGGGTCCGATGTCGAGAAGACCACGCGTGCGGATTTTACCTCAGGAGACAGCAAGACTGAAAGCGACACTGTATCGCCGCGCGCAACCTTCGCACTGGCAGAAGGCAGTGCACCAAGGACTACCCCGTCTCCAGTAGTAACGCTCACCGTCGCCACTGGTTCCGGGCATGCTCGCACACCAAGTTGCACACGCGAGATCAAGAAGAGCGGCGATTCGCAGAGCGAAAAATAGAGGTGCCCATCACTTGGCCCGAACGTCTGCTCTTTGCCGTCTAAATAATAAACTATAGCTGTATCCGTGCTCAGCACGTCAACCTGCGGAAATCCACCCACGCTCCACAACGCTGTAATAAATTGCTTGCCGCGCCGAAATTCCAACGCTTTGATGTTTAAACCCACTGGCAGGGCACGGATGAATTCTGCTCCGCTCAAAAGCTGCGTTAACGTTCGATATGCAACATACGCCGGCTTCGGCGAATAATCCGCATGAAGCATGCCAAAGCGGTCCTCAGCCCATTCTTTGTCTGGCCCATCCGGCCCAAACCAGTACCAGAACACGGTGCGGATATACGGAACAGTCAGAGAAAGCAAGTATGTGCGCGCCAGCATCTCGGCTTGCCGCTCTTCCGTCACACCGCCGCCGATATTCGTCGGCCATCCGATCTCTGTCAGCCAGATCGGTTTTGGCTTGCCGTAGCGGGAACAGATCTCACGAAAATGCTCCAGCCGCTCAAAGATTTTCGCCTCCTCCGGACTTGCTGGCGCACAGTAAGGATGGATCGAAACAACATCAAGATAATCATACCCCCCTGCATCCAGCACCTCGGTAAAGAACGTCTCGTCCAAACCGGCAAGGCAGATGCCAAGCACCGTGGCCTCCGGATTCCCTTCCTTGACCGACGCATACGACTCCTTCAGCAGCCGTGCGTATGCCTGCGCATCGTGGCGCGGCCGCCAGAAACCATCAATGTTCGGCTCATTCCAGACTTCAAAATACTTGACCTTCCCTTTCAGCTCCTTCGCAAGGGTATAACAGTAGCGGCCAAAAGCCTTGATTGACTCTTTCTTCGTCGGCGCATTGCCTCCTTCATAAAGGGGATTACCGTAGTCCAGTATGATCAGGGTATCCAGGCCTGCAGCCACGGAATAGTCCAGGTTTCTCAGAAATCGCTCGGGGATTTTGTACACACCTTTCTGGCGCTCTACCTCGTGCCAGAACATTTCGTCACGCACCTGTTTGATGCCTGCAGCCTTGATTAAATCCACCGCCTTCTGGTGATACGCAAAATCACCCATCAGGCTATGCATCTGGACGGAAAAGGGTGTTGGATCCGACTTCTCTTCAGCCAATGCATGAGCTGCAATCAAAATAATAAGGGTAATAATAATTGCAGCGCGCTTCATCTTTACTCCTTAACCCAAAGGATAATTTGTCTACCGTACCGACAAGTTCAACGCAATATGGTCGATTCAGCCTTCCCGCATGCATCCCCGCAGTGCTAGAATATCATTATGCTTCGCGCCGCGTCAGGGGCCTTACTCAACCGGCGTTAGCTCCGCCGTAACAGTATCCAGAAACCGTGCCTGAAACATCCGGGCAAAGTTATGCAAAATCGTATACGCATCCGCGCGTTCATTCGTCAGGACTTCCTGCACCGCCGGGCTCAGCACTTCGCTATAGAGCTGCTGGCAGTAGTATGGTGGCTCAGTCTTGAGATACTTGACCACCTCGTCTTCATATTCTGCAAATTGCGGCACGTTGCGGTGACGCTCAAAAATCGCCCGAATCTCCGAAGCACGTGGGCCACTGAAAATGGGAATAAAAGGTGCCCCCACCACGCGATCCTGCTCCTTGCGCAAGCGCGAACGGGCTTCCCACCACTCGGGACTTACACAGAAAAGACACCACTTCATTGCCGCCCGCTGTTTTTCTGGCGAAAGTCCGGGCTTGAAAATATAATAGTCTGCGCCCATCTGGACCGCACGCCCTGCCGGGCCAGCCGGTAAAAGCGCAATACCCAGACGGTTGAGATCAAACTGGTACTTGGTGCGCAAATACGTCATACCGGTTTCATTGGCCGGTTCGATCATCATAGCTGCCCGTTCTGAAGCAAACAGCTGCCAGATGTCCTCATACGTAGCAAGCAGATCCGCCTGCACAACGTCGTATTTCCAATGCAAATCCTTGATAAACTCGAGCGCCTGAACAATCGGCGGCGAATCGAACACCGCGCGCCATTTCCCATCTTCGTAGCGCTCGAACTCACCGCCCGCTTGCCAGCCCCAATTGAGAAAATGCCACCCCGTGCGTGGATTCTCGCCCATGATGGCAAAACCACATACTCCTTTGTCGCGATTGGTGAGCCGCTGGGCATAATCAACGAACTCCTCCCATGTCTGGGGCGGTGTTGCCCGGCCTTCGCTGTCAACAAGACCCGCCTCGCGAAACATTGCCGTGTTATAAAACAGCGCCATGCTGTACGCTGTCACGGGAAAGGCGTAAATCCGCCCGTCTCTCTCAAACGGTCGCACTACCTCAGGCCGCAACTCTTTGTAGCCTTCCCATTCATGCATTAACGGCGTGATGTCCTGCATGAGGTGTCGAGTAATCATCGCCTCGCCTTCCGTAGCCCACGTTGTCACCAGATCCGTGAGCGTATTGCCTGCGGCACGGCTCGCAAACACTTCTGGCGAGAAATCCCACGTCTCCACCCTCACCTGTATATCTGGATGCTTCTCTTCAAACATGCGCAATTGCAAAGCCCAAACTGCCTGCTCATTCTTATCCCAATCTTTGGGGCCAGCGTTCACCGAAATGACCACCTTGCCCTCAGGTGCCTTCGCCTGCTGGCTACACTGGATAAGCCCAAGCATCGCCCCCAGCACTACCAGCAGCAACACTGTGTATCGCTGATCATGCATTGCGCTTAACTCCAATTTAGGAAGCAGCACTTTCAAGAATCATTGTAAGAAAACTGCAGGCTTCATCTTCCGCTTCTCTTTGTCGGGGCAGTTCATGAACTGCCACTACCATCAAACATGACTCACAAAAGGTTTATCTACCCCATAGTCGTTCAGTTTCCTGGATTGGGCTTCCTGTGTTAGATTCCGACTTATTCTTTCAATTTTGATATTAAGGAGGGAACACACCAACCCAATGCCGCTAATTGCCAGAGATAGCGCCCCGCTTCCTTGAGATAGATGTTGCCTGTGATACTGAATAGGCCAAATGCACAGGAGATTGCAACAAAGTAAGCAAAATATGCCCGCCCCCAATCATCTCCACCTTTCGCCAGCAGACTGGCTTGCCTGAAAAAATATAGGTAAAGAACCAGTGTAGCGATAAACCCCACGATACCGCGCTCTAGCAAAATCTGGAGGTAAGTATTATGCACGTCACAAAGTCGGTCGGCACCATTGACGGGATTTAAATCATAAGCTTGCCGGAAAATATACTTGCCATAGCCAACTCCAAATATCGGGTGCTGCGCAATGATGCCTCCCGCGCTCTCCCATATTGCTGTGCGCTGGCCAAACGAACCACTCCAATCCATGAGTTCGCGAAAATCGCTTACGCGGGATTTCATTGAAGGAGACAGGATATAGAGCATACAGAACATTGTACCGATAATTAATAGGAAGGCCACAAGATGACGCCACATCTTCATAAGCACGCAGGCGACGATGACGGCCATTGGCACACATATCCAGGCCGCACGCGTTAATGTACAGAGTGTGGCACCCATACCTAAAGACAAGATGACATAAAGAGCAATCTGCTGTACAATTGGCCTCCCGCGGGCCAGTAGTATTAAAAACGGCGCGTAAAGAACATAGAAATGCCCCAGGCGCGTGTAACTTCCAGAAAAAGAGATAAGACGGCGGCCGGTGATGAAGTTGTCTGGCGTAGAATAGCTATCCCAGAGCAGAAAGGGGAAAAACCCCACTGTGGACATAATAAGACCTGAAAGGAAAAAGGCCAGAAGAATTGTGCGCCGTTTGTGCTCTCCTTGCGCTGCCATCACAACTACAAGGCCGAAGACAATGAGCTGCTTAACAAATTCGCTTCGAATTTGGTCAAGACTTTCTTTGCGGTCAATTGAGAGAAGAGTGGAGATTACTATAGACGCTGTATAAAAGCCCAGTATGTAAAGAAACACACGCGGGATGGGTGGAAATCTCTTTCTCCAGGCCATAACGGTGATAAAAATTAACGCCACTATTAAAAGTGAGTCGTAAAAACCGTGGAGCGCCCTGAATGGTTGAAGCAAGAGAATGCTAAAGAGGAGAAATATCTGAACTGATTCCGCGCAAAATAGGGAAGACCAGCTTTTCCTGTTACTCCACGATAAATGTGCTTGGGCTGTCATATTCTCTGGCATTCTATGTGAAATGGCTTATCGCATCTACCACACAAGGCGCAATAACTTCAAGTGAATACTTCCGGGCGACTGTCGCACGTGCCTTTTCACCTATGCGGCGGCGCAATTCCCTATCGCGTGCAAGGGTTACCAGGACTTCTACCCATTCATCAGCGGTGTTAACCAGAAAGCCATTCTCCCTGTGCTGGATAACCTCACGGCTTATACCTACGTCCGAACAGACTGCCGGGAGGCCGGCTGCCATATATTGTAAAGCCTTGAAGGCCGCTTTACCACGTGTCCAGGGATCATCGGTGAGTGGCATAATTCCAACGTCAAGACTGGCAAGGTCATCCGCCTCGTCCTCCCATCGCCAGGACTTGAATGTGACAGGGCACTCATTAATATTCGGTGCCTCACTCGAAATAACCTTCAGAACTATGGGAAATCTCTCATTCAATCGTTTGAGGGCGGGGCGAATTACATTCAGGTATCTCAAATTCGACCCCGTCCCAATCCAGCCAATGGTGAAAGTCTTATCCTCGCGATGGATGGGGGCAATGTGGTAGCGCTCCAGAGCCACGGCAGTGGGGATCACCGTGGCCTCGAACCCCAGTTTGCGTGATACCGCGGCAAGGTAGTCATTAGCGCAAATAACAAGGGCGCTTGTACACAGCGTACGGAGAAATTTCCGATGGCGTCTCCAGCGTTTATAAAAACCCGGCAATCCCCTCGCCTCATTGAATGCAGGCAAAAAAATGGCATCGTCAAAATCAAATATAACCTTATCCTTCCAGGGACCCAGCAAAAGAGCCTCGCTGCGCTTAAGGAGTTTTTTTTGAAGAAAGATGGCACTGCTCTGCGCGAGACTGTCTCTCAGTCGTCTCATGTCAGGAGGTGTAATCCTGGCAATCTCTACTATCTGTGTTTCAAAACCTGCCTTTTCCAGGTAGGTTACATATTGGGCAATGCGGTAGCGATAGCTGGGAGTTTGCAATGCAGGGGTAATGATAAGGAGACGTTTTCCCGACACGCGGGTATCCTCGCTCCGGTAGAAGCTAGCGGTTCACAAGAACCAGATTGTAGAGAGCAAAGGGCAAAGAGCAGAAAGCAGAAGGTAGAGCAGTGTTATTTGCCAAATTTTTCAGGTGCTGCCATCATACCACCCTGTGTTTTCTCCTGGCGATCATAAATAGATTGCGACCCTCAACCACTTTGAAAAACCTGTTAAAATAATAAGCTATTTTGTAAAAAGGATTCTTCTTCCCTTTTCGCATGAGATAATGACTGCCGATAGTAGTTGTAAATGCAATTTGAAAGTCCAGCGATTCAAGGTATTGCATCAATGTCTTTTTGCTGAAAAAATAAAGATGATACGGTAATTGCCATCCTTTCCACTTCTCCCCATGGAACCTGAGGTCATAGGCTTCAATATTGGGAACTTCAATCACGACGATGCCATTTCTTTTCAGGAGACGATAGATTTCTGCGAGAACTCTTTTTGGTTCAAAACAATGTTCCAGGACGTGAGACATAAACACAACATTATAGGTGTCTGGTGGGAAAACTCCCTCATTAAACGCACCTATTTTTACATTAATCGAAAGCATTTGACGGGCACGTTCTGCCGAAAAGGATGAGTACTCAATACCTTCTACGTCCCAACCGCTTTTCTTTGCCAGGGAAAGAAAATACCCGCTTGCGCAGCCTATTTCCAGGAATTTCCCTTTGTCTGGCATAAACCTTTCGATTATTTTTAATCTTCTTCTTAATCTAGACCAGGCTAGATGTTCAGCATCCTTTATCTGGATATTATGGCTGATAAAATACTCTTCCGAATAGAGCTTATCCAGTTCTTCTCTGGTAATCCTGGGATTAACATAAATAAGCCTACAATGACGGCATTCGACAATAGTATGCTCTCCCATTTGACGGAAAAGATCAGTTTCATCCCTCCCGCAATAATCGCATTTAACCTGTTCTTTTGTTACCATGTTTTATGCTGTAGTGGTAAGAAGTGGTCTAACCGCAGACTGCCCAGATTTCACTCCGCGTCAGGTGGAAAATAATACTAACGATCTGTGACTCAGCATTTTTCGGCTTTTTGCATAAGCGCCGCATTCATAATTTCTTTCCAGGTTGCACTGAGTTTTTCAAAAGCAAACTGGTTTTTGAATTGTTTGTAACCCTGATTTGCAAGGGCGTTTCTTTTATCCGGCTGGGCTTTTAACTCAGCTATTTTTGCCGCAAGAAGTTCAGGATTTGCTGCCGGGCAAACCGCAATGTCCCTATCTGAATTAAAAAGTTCCCTTATTGCCGGTGTATCTGCAGTAAGGACGCATCTTCGCGCTGCCAGGCATTGAAAAACCTTATTTGGGATAACTCTCTGGGCCTTAGCTGTATTTCCAAAGATACCCAGGCAGAGGTCTGAAGCATTGATAAGCGAATTGAGCTCCTCATAAGGAACTCTCTTGATAAACGTAACATTCTTGATTTGAAGCGATGTGGCCATTTCTTCAATTTGCGTCTTTGTTTGTCCTTCACCGACAATAGTAAAATGAATATCGGGGTCCTTTTGGAGTATTCTTGCTGCCTGGATAATGTATTCAATCCCGTGAAGAGGAATATAATTACCATAGAACAGGATCTCGAACTTATCAGAATCCTTATCTGCCGGTTGCTTTTCCTTTGGAAAGAAAAAATCTTCCTCAGCGCCAATATAAACTGTCTGAATTTTGCCGCGAGATATTTTGAATAGCTTTACATAGTAATTCCTGTGAGCTTCCGTATCTGCTAGGATTGTCATTACCAGGCGCAGTCCAAGGAACTCTCTCAAATATAGCACGAGGCTCTTGAGACTCAACTTGGATGCTCTCTTCCTTTCGAGAATATAATTATCATAGTTAGAAATAAAAAGGTCATAAATAACAGGGACCTTTCGCGCCAGGAAAGAGACCGGTAAGACAAACTTATGGCAAAAATCACCAATAAGAATGGCGGAGAGGTTATCCCTTTGTCGCTTCTTCAATTCCTCCCGAAGAAATTTGATTCGTGTCAGGCGATTCCACCTCGCAGTTACAGGGAGGGGGGAAATCTCAAAGCCACTCTTCTCGAGAATACCGGTAATCATCCTTGTCCGGGGAGTAATCTCATCCTTAAAAAGGTAAAGAATCTGAAAACGCGACATTGTCTCACTTTAACGTAAGAGTTGTAAACTGGCTACCGTTTCGCCGGGGAAACCCGGAGCATTTTGAAAAGAGACCGCAATTATGGGGCTGGATGACATTGACGCCCCAGCGCGTGTAAAAGATCGCTCAACCGCCGTAGTAAGCCGGGACCAAGACGGGTGCGAAAATACGACAGATGCACAGGAACCCCGTTCATCCTAAGTATATCGGCGACAGGACCCAGATCCCGAATACAGATGACATGGACCTCGTGTCCGAATCTTTTTTGTGCAAGGGCAAGGCGAGCCACGGAATTCTCCATGCCACCGCGCCCGAAGGCTGAGATAATATGCGCTATGCAAAGATTATCTTGAATGAGAGGCATCACCCAGCACCTCTAGGTAAAGAGCGGTGACTTGTTCAACCATTCTTTCTTGCGAAAAATGCTCCCTGACAAAATCTCGACCGGCAACACCCATACCCCGCCGCAATTGTGGATCTCCGCAAAGTCGCATCAGATAATCAAGCATTTCCTTGTTCTTGCCGAGAGTGTAGATAAAACCCGTTTTGCCAGGCTCAACCACTTCCACTAACCCGCCTGCGTTCGAGACTACTACGGGGATTTCCATAGACTCCGCCTCAACGACCACACGCCCGAACCCTTCCTGCAGCGTCGGCAGGACCAGGATGTCCAGTGCCTTGTAAATTTTTGGCATCTCTTTCTCATCGCCTGTGAAAATAAAATGCTTCTGGAGATTACGCTCCGCAATCATTCGGTGAATCTCGGCCTCGTATTCCCGTTCACGCGAGCTTCCCACAATGAGAAAACGAACGTTTGGGTACCGGCGAACGAGATCCTGAGCGATATTAATTAGCCGATGCTGGCCCTTTCGAGGACTGATCTGTCCCACCAGACCTATCACAATGTCATCTTTGGAAATATTATACTTCGCACGAATTTCTTCCTCAGGGACACGGCGCGGGTCAAATTCCATAAGGTTTATGCCGTTGTAAATTGGAACAACTCGTTTTTTATAATCGGGCCAGCCCGAAAACTCCTCGACAAGAGCCTTGCACACACAAACAATTCGCGCCATATAACCGAGATAGTATTGGCGAATCTTCGTTGGCGTCATAAATAGGCGGACGTGGGAGACAGCAGGTAGATTCACGAACCTCGTTGCCCAGAATGCATAAGGGGCTGTCCAGAATTCGTTGCAGTGAATCAGGTGGATGTCGTGCCTGCGCAACAGGCTCACCATCTTCATGACCGAAATCCCGCGGTGTACCACGTATTTATATTTGCGCCAGTTCCACAGGCGCAAATACTCCACCTCGAAGCCTTCCGACTCAAGCCTCTGTGAAAATGCACCCCTGCCCGGAGGGCAAACAATTATGGGATGGAATCTCTCCTTGTCGAGCATCTTCAATAAAACGTAAAGGCTAATCCGGGCGCCCAGCCAGCGGTTACTCGGTGAAAGGTATAGAATATTTCTTCTCATATTTCCTCAGTCTCTACCTCATTGATCTTGCTGCATTGACGTTGACTGACCTGAGACAAGATGATTTCGGAATGAGATACCGTCCCCTGGCTATGTATTTCTTAAAACAAACCGTTATTTGTTCACCATATTTGTCAGCAAAAACACGGTGTATTTCAAGAAGCATCCGTTCAATTGTCAACGCTTTTTGATAACCATCGTTATAGAGAAAGAGCGAATTTCCCTATGGAATCCCGACTGAATACGATTTCTTATCCTACTGTCCTGAAATGGATGCAATTAAATTTCTTGTTAGATGCTAATTCAAATAGAACATAACAAGACAATCAAGATCATAAAGGATTACATGACCAGGTGCATAATAAGAAACATCCCGTTACTCCTGGCTCGCTAGCTTATTATTTGGTATAGGGTGAGGATATGATATATGAAAAACAGGAGGAGGGAATATTGGACCGAAACAACACAGGTCACCTTATTATTAAGCACGCGACGAATATACCTGCCATCCCAGACGTAATCACCAGCAAATACGCCTCGGGGAGCCACACCTGAGCCCACCAGACCTACGCATTCAGCACACGCATCATACGTCCGCGCAGCCGCATGATCGCTCTGGTATGAATCTGCGACACACGCGACTCGCTTACCTTCAAGATCTCCCCCACCTCTCTCATGGTAAGCCTCTCATAATAATAAAGCGAAATGACCAGCCGTTCCTTTTCCAGCAGTTGCTCAATAGCCTTTACCACAATATGGTAGACTTGATCAAAATACAGAAGCTCCACCAGATCGAGCGTCTCGGAGTCCGCCACATATTCCAGCAAGTTGCGGTCGTGCTTATCGTCCAGACATCGGTACAGCTCATCAATACTGATCAGCCGTACACCACGGGCTTCATTTAGCAAAACATGGAATTCATCAAGGGAGATATTGAGAAACTCAGCTATCTCCACGTCGGTCGCAGGCCGCCCCAGGCACTGTTCCAGTTCAGCGTAGGCGCGCTCTAGCCTGCTAGCCTTCTGCCGGGTCGAGCGCGGCATCCAATCCAGAGCACGCAATTCATCCAGAATTGCCCCTTTGATACGAAACTCAGCGTAAGTCTTAAATTTTACCCTGCGTGTAGAGTCGAACTTATCAACCGCATCAATCAAACCAATAGTTCCCGCATTAACCAGATCATCCACTTCCACATGGGAAGGAATGCGCCTTGCAATGCGCGCTGCAATGTATTTCACCATCGGGAAATATTCGAGCACAACATCGTTACGCTTCTCGATGTCGAGCTCCGTCTGTTTCTGCTTGGAGGATTCTACGGCAACAGTCTGCATATCTCTCACCCCCTACAGTCAGGTAAACTGCTTCAGCCATTACACGGGAATCAAAATACCAAAGAGCAAATCTCTTGTATACAAGCAAGAATCGTATCCAATTCTGCCCCAATGTAACGATTCTCTGGATTTTAGAGATGCATAGGTCGGCTTAATGGCACGACTGAGCCCATGCGGAGATACGCTGCATGCCTGATACGCAAGAAGTTATGAGATCATTCAGAAAATCAAAAGGAGATACTGGCAGGCTGATAATATGAGCGCAAATTTTAATAAGAAAAGATTGGTAAATATATCCTAAAACCTAAAGTGGACGTTTTATGAATCCTGAAACAAGAAATGTCATAATTCTGACGATTTTCTGACAATCCCTTGACAGAAAATGGCCGTGTCCCTACCTCCGCTGGGGTTAGAAACGGTAGGATCAGTTCATAAGCCGTCCTTGCAAAAAGATGTGACATGACTCGAGTATTCCCTCATCCGATATTCAACTCCCACCCCATCTCCAACAACAGCAGTGCCCTGCAGGGAAAAACCTACCACTTTTGCGCTGTCGGAATTCCGAAACCGCGCTATACTCATTCACAAGTAACACGGGTGACCCCGCGCTGAAATTATTTGTGAGGTCCGGCAGTTTCCAATGAACAGTTACAACCCAGCGAATCATCCGGAATCCCGGAGACAGCCAAGCACCAACAGCCAAACGGAATCCCCAGGCGCAGGCCGGCGTCTACCCGATAGCACGCAAGATACCACAACAGCCTCTTGTAGTGAAACTCCCTTTCGCCTGGCACACTACACCGTACTGAAGCCGCTTGGCTGCGGAGGCATGGGAAAGGTCTACCTCGGCTTTGAGGAGACCCTGAATCGCCATGTGGCTATCAAAATACTCCATGAAGATTTTCTCAGGCAGACGAGGCCAGACGAGCCGCCGCTAAACGCCATCGAGCGCTTCAAGCGCGAGGCGCGTGCCGCCGCGCATCTCTCTCACCCAGGCATTGTTAACATCTATTACGCTGGCGAAGATAAGGGTATCGTCTTTTTCGCCATGGAGTATGTGGAAGGGCAAACCGTGCGGGAGATGGTCAAAGCTCGCGGCCCACTTCCCGCCGATGAGGCGCTTGAGATCGTGCGCCAGACCGCCGAAGCTCTCGCCTATGCCGCAGCCAAAGAAATCATCCACCGCGACATTAAGCCGTCAAATCTGCTCATGACCCGAGACGGAACAATTAAAGTAGCTGATTTTGGCTTAGCGAAGCAGGTGACTGAACCCTCTGACCTAACGACATCTGGAATGGTCTTTGGAAGCCCGTACTACATGGCACCCGAACAAGGGCTTGGTCAAAGTGCTGACTACCGCAGCGATATATATGCCCTCGGGGCAACGTTCTATTGCCTGCTGACGGGCGAACCGCCGTTCGACGATCCTTCGCCCCTTGGGGTGATGATGAAACACGTGAATGAGCCCTTGCCTCAGCCGGCAGAGCTGAGAAGGCTCTACGGTGGCCAGATTTATGCTCTAATTGCCAAAATGATGGCGAAAAATCCAGCGGAACGCTTTCAAACTTACGATGAACTCCTCGCCGCGATTCGTGACCTCACTGCCTGGCAATCTGCCCCGACACAACCAATTCCTTCTCTCACACGGCGATCTGCCGGGCGTCGGGCTCGTACCTTACTCATCGCCACCCTCATCTGCATTGCTATAGGCGCAGCATACTGGTTATCAGGCCGTTGGCTTAACCTCGCGCCATTCAGCCACGAAAGGCCCGCCACGCATCCCGACCTGTCGCAGCAAACGCAGAGCCAGGACACACCCTCCGACATCATGCCCCGCACTTCAGATCAATCCGTCTCTCTTGCCGCTGCTTCTTCCTTTCAACCAGCGCAGCCATACATACCGCCTGAAACGCAAGCTGGGAATTCCGGTTTTGCTGCCGAGCTGCGCACACTCGGGCATTTCAAATCGCAATTCGCGTTCACCGAAGCCCTGGCACACATCCGTAAGCTCCAGGTGCAGACTGACGATCCAAAGGAGAAGAAACTCCTCGGTGACATAGCTGCCGTATTCAGCCGTCTTGAAAGTTTCAAGTCGCGCCTCATCCGGAAAATTAACCAACAACCAGTGCCTTTAAAACTTGGCGGCTACCGGGTGCTCCGCATCCTGCGCGCTGATGATGCAAGCCTCACCTGTGCCCTCCAGAGCGGCCGCAAGATAGAGAAGGACTGGAATACTATCGAACCTATTGCTCTGCATCGCCTGGCAGAGAAACTCTTTGGCCAGTCGCGCCAGGAAATTCTCGAGCTCGTGCTCTTCTCTCGTGCATTTCAACTCCCCCGTGATCGGCTCCCCCTGAGACGCCCTGCTCGGTCACCCGGCAATCTTCAAGAAGTGCACAAACTTCTTGATGCAATGAAGCGATGGGAAAAAACCGCTCGGACAGATCCCTAAGGCATGGGTGGATGTCTGCACGCTAACCTGGAAGACAAGACACAGCAGAAACACAGTAGGGGCACGCCGCGGCGTGCGCCTACAATTTCATTCCGTTCAATGCCGTAAGATTTCCCTCTGTGTCTCTGTGCCTCCGTGGTTATTCTACCCCATGACGCCAAGTCGCCAAGAGATTAAAGAGCACCTAACAAAAAGAACTGTCAAACCACGACGGCACGACGCGAATGCGCCTTAGGCGCATTGAGAATTCAGAATGTTGAGGCGACCCACCCGCCGCGGCGGGTCGCCCCTACTCCCGTCGTGTACCGTCGTGTACATTGTGTCGTCGTGGTTTATACGCCTTGGGCGTATTAGAATTCCATTTTGAAAGTGTCTCTAAGGTAAATTGTGTAACCC
>CAZVVA010000001.1:5743-18531 GCA_964630455.1 uncultured Candidatus Sumerlaeota bacterium | reverse complement strand
CGCAGTTAGTCAAACAGAGCGAAACGGAGACGTACATGCCCCATATTTTTCAGATAGAACGGGGGCGTATTGCAATACGCCCCTACAATTTCGTTTCCTGCCGTTTAATTATTCTCTGTGTCTCTGCGCCTCTGTGGCTATGAAAATATTCACCCTTGCGCGAGGTATTTCGGTTTTGGTAGGGATTACTCGAGCGCGAACAGACAAGTGCGAGATCCGGTTGGGGAGAACGTGCTTATGAGTTTTGCGAGCAAGATCTATACATTCCTAGGCGTCATGTTTCTGATACTCGGCTGGATATTGCGCAGCCACATTATCAGTGTCAGCGTAATACTCAGCTTCATAGGCGTCTTTTGCATACTGCTTGCCTTCCTCGGGCGCGAGCCATAGCCCCCTGGCTTCGTCGGCTCTTCCCTTCCGCAGACCACATCCCCGCAATCCCGATAAACCACCTTCCCGCGTCCTCCTTCTGGGCTAGCCATGCCGCCCACCGAGTATAGCCCATAGCCCTCCCATGTGCCTCAAATCCAATTGTAGGGGCGACCCGCCGCGGCGGGCCGGTCGCCCATGCTGCCTGTAATGTAAACCGACCAAACAATAATGTTTATTTTTCATATGCAGCAATTCTTTTCTTGATTTCCAGTAATACCAATGTTATCTTTTAAATTAAGAACTAGAGCTCAGTGAACAGGTTAGAAAAATGAAAAAGTGCACGTCTGATATCATAAACTTATTTTCTATTTCCGAGACTGTCGGATTCCTTTTGCTTTTTCTCTTTTCTTTTTCTCCCTTAATATCCCAGTCCGCAGTGATTACCGTGCCTGGGCACTATTCAACCATCCAGTCCGCAATTAACGCTGCAGCTCACGGCGACGAAATCATCGTGTCACCGGGAACATACTATGAAAACATTCATTTCCGCGGCAAAAACATTATTTTGCGTTCCACTGATCCCACGAGTCAAACCGTAGTCACCAGAACCATCATTGATGGCAATGACGCAGGGTCTGTGGTGACTTTCTCCGGAACCGAGCTGACCTCCTGCGTACTTTCCGGCTTCACCATTACCGCCGGTTATTCTGCAAATGGTGGTGGCATCTGTGGTAATAAAACGGGATCAACTCTCCAGAACAACATTGTAACTGAAAATGTTACCTATGGTTACTATCCTCATGGTGGCGGTGGCGGTTTAAATGGTTGTAACGGCACCATTCAGAACAATACTATTTTCAATAACTCTGCAACCAACGGCGGCGGGCTGTATCAGTGCCATGGGGTCATCCAGAACAATACTATTTTCAATAACTCCGCAAGCCACGGTGGCGGGCTATATCGGTGCGATGGGGTCATCCAGAATAACTTCATCTCTGGCAACATGGCCATTGAAATGCCTGACGGATTTTACGGTTCTGGCGGTGCTCTCTATTATTGCGACGGCCTAATTCACAACAATACGGTCTACGGCAACTCTGCTGCTTACTCCGGAGGAGGACTATATTACTGTACTGGAATGATAAGAAACTGTATTATTTGGCATAACTGGTCTCCCAGAAATCCTCAACTTAGAGAATGCTCGGCGCCTTCCTATTGTTGCATTCAGAATTGGTCCGGTGGGGGCACTGGTAATATATGGAAATATCCCTTAATGTTTGACCCAGAGAATGGACAGTATGATCTTGATAATGAATCTCCCTGCGTGGATGCTGGTTGCTACATCGATAGTTTAGCAGAAGATTTTGAAGGCGATCTAAGAGGACATGATGGGTCTCCTGAATCTCGCGGAGACGGCTCTGACTTCGACATAGGCGCGGATGAATTTATCGCTACTTTATCAAACCATGCTCCCTATAAGCCCACCAACATATTGCCCGCCAATAGAGAGACTCAGGTTTCCTTGCCCCCCAGACTAGAGAGCTCCTCATTTTCGGATCCAGATGCGCAGGACACTCATACGGCCAGCCAGTGGCAGATTGACAATAACGTGGATTTCTCCAGTCCTATTTGGGATGGCTACACAGACCTCTTAAATAAGACAAGCATAATCGTTATATCCAAGAATTTGGTCTACTCAAGGGACTACTATTATTGGCGAGTTAGACATAGGGACAATCAGGGATACTGGAGCGAGTGGTCTGATCCAACTTCTTTTCTTACTATACTTCCCGACATAATAAGGGTGCCAGACATTTTCCCTACAATTCGGACAGCAATTGATTTTGCTATGGAGGGTGATGAAGTCATTGTCCTCCCCGGTACTTACTATGAAAACGTTAATTTCAATGGAAAAAATATCATCCTGCGTTCCACTGATCCTACGAGTCAGAGTGTGATAGCTAGCACCATTATTGATGGGAATAAGGCTGGCTCTGTTGTAACATTTTCCGGAGATGAAGAAACCTCCTGCGTGCTCTCTGGCTTTACCATCACGAACGGGAAGGCTATTAGAGGAGGCGGCATATTTGGCAATGGGACCCGTGCGACTATCGAACGGAACAATATACAATATAATAAGGCTCAAGCATCCTCAGAGAAAGCTCTTGGCGGCGGACTCCACGACTGTGATGGCAAGATCGAACATAACCTTATCTCAAGCAATCAAGCGTCAGGGGGATATGAGGGTGCTTTTGGTGGTGGACTTTATGGCTGTGATGGTACAGTTCAATATAACACCATCTCTGCAAATTTAGCGGAGGGGTTCTATTCTTATTGGGCTGATGCTTATAGCGAGTATTCCTATACGACAAAGGGTTATGGCGGCGGATTGGCATATTGCAGTGGCACAATTAAAAACAATGGAATCTCTGATAACAAAGCTAACCACGGAGGCGGACTCTACGAATGTGATGGAACCATCCATAATAATGTCATCAGCAATAATACAGCTAATGCACATTGGGTCCATTATGTATATCGTGGCAGCACAACCTTTTATGATACCGGTTATTGTGGGGGGTTATATGGATGTGACGGAACTATTCAGAACAATACAATTTCCAATAACTCTACAAATTATAGGGCGGGTGGACTCTTCCGCTGCAATGGGGGAATATATAGCAATATCATTTCAAACAACTACGGCGTAGAATATGGCGGCGGACTGCATGAATGCCATGGAATTATCCAGAATAACACTATATCGGGAAATTCGGCTGAGGGGGGCGGAGGGCTCTATAATTGCGAAGGCATCATTCAGAACAACCTCATTAAAGATAACGTAGCTCTATCCGGCGGCGGACTCTCCTCCTGCGACAGGGCCATTTGGAATAACATAATAGAAGGGAATAAGGCCACTCATTACAGCGGCGGCGGGCTGTATTCCTGCGGTGCCTCAATATATAATAACGTTATCTTTGCCAATATGGCTGACTACTGTGGAGGTGGACTGTTCTACTGTAATGGCATCATCCAGAATAATACAATCTGGGGAAACTCAATTGGCTCTGGCGCTGGAGGAGGGCTTTATGACTGCAATGGCCCGATTAGAAATTGTATTATCTGGTATAATGTAGGAAGACAGGTTGTCATTTGCTCTAAGCCTTCGTACAGTTGCATTCAGAATTGGACTGGCGGTGGCACTGGCAATATTACCGAGTATCCCCAATTGGCAGACCCTGGGAATGGTGATTTTCACTTGCTGCCAAGTTCCTCATGCATTGATGCAGGAAGTACTACTAGCTTAGCCACGGATTTTGAGGGAGACCCAAGGCCCTACGATGCGGTGACCTGGGAATCGCGCGGTGATGGCTCAGATATAGACATTGGCGCTGACGAATTTATTGCCACAATAGAACCCACACCAACTCCGACACCGGTCCCACCAATTATTGCTGTTCCGCAGGATTGTCCCACTATTCAAGCGGCCATTAATGCGGCTAGTGATGGCAACGAAATCATTGTCTCACCGGGTCGCTATCGGGAAAACATTAAGTTCTGTGGCAAAAACATCATTCTGCGCTCTACAGAACCAACAAGCGCTACTGTCGTCAGCAACACCATTATAGATGGCAACGGGGCTGGCTCGGTGGTGACTTTCGATGGTACAGAATCTGCTGCCTGTATTTTGTCTGGTTTTACCATTACAAATGGGGCCGCACAATATGGTGCCGGCATTCGCGGTATGGGCACCCACGCTACGATCCAGAACAACTATATTATAGAAAATGCGAGTACTGGTACGTACGGCGGCTATGGGGCGGGGCTATATTGGTGCAATGGCCTTATCCGCAACAATACCATTTCAGACAACTCCCGAGGCGCAGGTCTCTTCAAGTGCCATGGAAGTATTCTAAATAATATCATCTCTAATAACAATGGGGGTCTGGCCTACTGCGATGGGTTTATTAAAGAGAATACCATCTCTGGCAACTCGGCTGGTCGTTTCGGCGGATTGTACAGGTGCAATGGCACCATCACCGCGAATATCATATCAGACAATACAGCCCAAGGTCGCGGTGGGGGGCTCTGCGAGTGCAATGGGACTATTCAGAACAATATCATTTCCGGCAATGCGGCTGGTGAAGGAGGTGGACTCTATCATTGCAAAACCATTATCCAAAATAATGTCATTGTCGGCAACTCTGCTGTACGTGGCGGTGGGCTCAATTGGTGCTATGGCCCCATTAGAAATTGCATTATCTGGCAAAATACTGCTTCTTCAGGACCTCAACTATATGTTTCCCACGCACCACATTATAGTTGCATCCAGAACTGGACTGGGGACGGCTATAAGAATATCACCTCCGATCCGCAGTTCGTTGATCCGGCCAATGGCGATTTTCATCTTAAGCCAACCTCCCCCTGCATTGATGCGGGCATGTATATACAAAGCTTAATGCGGGACTTTGAGGGAGACCCCAGACCTATGAATGGGACATCCCAACCTCGCGGAGACGGCTCGGATTTCGACATTGGCGCCGACGAATACCCAGAACCCACACTCAACCCAATTCGCAATCTCATTAGGCAGTACTATAACCGCATACTCAATCGTGCTCCTAAAATAAGCGCAATAGACGCCTGGGAGGGCTATTTCAACTATACGCTCGATTTCGACGTGGGGGCTCATTTTATCGCAGGGGATATAGGCCGGCGATTCTTTGTATCAGACGAATATCTCCATCGAAACTGCTCGCGGGAGCAATTTATAAGAGATTGCTACCGTGCATTTTTGCTGCGCAATCCGAGCGAGGAGGAAGTAGCTGCCTGGCTCAATGGCTCGTGGAGTCGGGATGAGGCTATATCTATTTTTGTAAATTCAAATGAATTCATGTACCTAATAATAGGTATCTTTCCTGATGACGAGGGCGATGCAGTACGCAATTTTATCGCCACGATGTATAGGGGGATTTTGGAGAGGCTGGTTGATGGCGGAGCCGTGGACGCCTATGATGGCTTCCTGCGAGAAACGACCGACAAAAGAGGTGCGGTTAAGTGGATAGCGAAGGTTTTCTTTGGCTCAGATGAATACGTGAGCAAGAATCCCACGAACAGGGATCGGGTAATTTGCCTGTATCGCGGGTTGTTAGGGCGCTTCCCAAGCGATGGTGAAATCTCCTACTGGGAGGAAGAACTTAATTCAGGCAGAGCGACCCTCGAGGAGCTGATTGATATTTTCTGCAATTCTGAGGAATTCACAGCGCGTTTGATCGAGTTCTTTGGCACCGCTGGTCCGAGCACGACGGAGAATATTGATCACATCTACGAAGAAATAGAACCATCGCCAGCGCCCTCTGTAGAAACTCCGGTAACACGAGTACCCGATTGGGAATATTATTGAGGAAAAGTAAGGGCGTATTGCAATACGCCCCTACACGTGGATTCCTGTGTGATTTCATCATCCTCCTTAAAAATAATGGGCGACCACCAGGGTCGCCCCTACTATTTCTAACGTACTCTACGTCGTGCCGTCGTGGTTTGATATGTCTTTTTTTGTTATGTGCTCTAAGATTTAGCTGCGGAGACACAAAGAAGCACTTAAAAGCATCCTCAGTGTCTCCGTGTCTCTGTCGTTTCAAAGAATAAGACATCTAAAACTAACCACGGAGACACAGAGACACAGAGAAATATTTAGGGAGACTATCAAAAGGAAGCCGCGTGCTGTGTGCATTTATTCAGTCAGGGCAAGGGAACTTGCTTCTTCAAGGGTAGTTAGCCCTGAGGAGATCTTTTCACGCAGGTTGTCGCTGAGGGTCTTCATCCCAGCCCGAACAGCCATATCTTGAATCACCTGGGTCGGTGCTTTGCGCAAAATGCTTTCCTTTAAAGGATCGGTCATAAGCAGCAGTTCAAAGATGCCGATCCGGCCAAAATAGCCGGTCTCGTTACACCGCACGCAGCCTTTTCCTTTGAACGATGGAAGTGAATTCCCCTCCGCCAATCCCAGAGTCTCCAGCTCGTGCGCAGGTGCTTCATACGGCGCCGTGCACTCCTCGCAAATACGCCGCACCAGCCGCTGCGCAATCACCCCGCTCACTGACGATGCAATGAGAAACGGCTCGATTCTCATGTTCAGCAGCCGCGTGAATACACCTGCTGCACGCCCACTATGAACCGTGCTGATCACCAGATGCCCGGTAAGCCCTGCCTGGATTGCAATATGCGCGGTCTCGTCGTCGCGAATCTCACCAACTACGATTACATTCGGATCCTGGCGCAAAATAGCCCGCAGCCCACTCGCATACGTCAGCCCACCGACCGGGTCCAGCTGCGTCTGGCTCACCCCTTCCAGTTCCGCCTCAATCGGATCTTCTATGGTCAGAATATTTACGCGATCTCCGTGTGTCTGAACCAACCGCTTTAAAATCGCATAGATCGTCGTGGTCTTCCCGCTACTGCTCGGCCCGGTCAGCAGCAAAGTCCCCTGCAGCGCACCAATCAGCCGCAGCAGCTGCGCATCAAGCCCGGCAGAAAGCCCGAGTGTTTCGATCTCGAATGCCCGCTTCGACTCATCAGGCAGCCGAAGCGCCACACTCTCACCATGCAGCGTCGGCAAGAAGGCCGAGCGCAGCGTCAGGGTCTGCCCATTAAACTGCAGCTCAATGCGACCATCCTGCGGCTCACGCTTCTTAAAACTCATCACACGCGACACGATCTTGAGCCGTGCAATAAGATTGCCCTGCAGCATCTTGGACAGCGAAACCACCGGACGCAATACCCCGTCAATGCGATACTTGATCCGTATTCCCTCCTTGTGGCACTCCAGATGCAGATCGCTCGCCCGCGCCTGCAGGGCACCCTGAATCAAAGCGTCCAGCAACGGAGGCACCCCGTCTTCGCCTTGCTGTTCCAGGCGACGCACTTCATCGCGCAGCGCCTCGAATGAGAACACCTCTGCCATGCCTCTCGACCTCCTCCATTACACACCAGGAGAAGATATAGGGATAGGTTTAAAACCTGCCCCTACCAGGATCCACGCACTGCGATTCTTGCCCTTAAATATAGATGTAGGGCGTTTAATTAAACGCCTCTACTACAATGGCCAGCAGGCGAATTGCAACGCCAGAGATCATCCCGTATGCCTGCGCAATAATCTCAATAGGTTGCTGCACCCCAACCTGTGCAGGCGCCTGAGGGCTGAGCATCACATATGCAAAATACCCGAGGAGAACCAAGCCAGCAGCCAGAATGGTAAGCAAAAGGTAGATCAGCAGCTTGAGACAGATAGAGTCGGTGGCTGTAATCTTATCTTTCCACGTCTGCAACCAGACGCGGTGGCCACCAATCTCCTTCTCAAGCGTGCGAATCTGGCTCATCAACCCATTCTGAAACTTCTCCCATTGAGCGAGTTTCGGCTCCTGGAGCTCGTTTTTCTCAACCGTATGAAACAAATGCTGCAGCTCGCCCAACTCCTCATTGTGAGTCAGCGAGCCTCTCAAATAGAGTTCCTCTTCCGTCTTTGCAGCCGCCTGTTTCCCGAGTGCCTTCTTCTGTTTCATCTTCTCAATACCCCTTTTCGGCAAAAACGCCCTGCAAGGCGTATCGCAATACGCCCCTGCTTAGCTTAGCTTTTGAGTAATGTCCTCAGACGCTGGAGAGCACGATAGAGATGACGCTTTACGGTGCCTTCGCTGCAGCCGAGGATCTCCGCGATCTCCTTGATCGGTAATACATAGTAATGACGTAGCACGAAGCATTTTCGTTGTTTGCTCGGCAGCTTTACTACTGCCGAGTAGATTGCACAGCGCAGCTCTTTGAGCTCCAGCGCGCGAGACGGGGTCTCGTGCGTGACCCCTTCCTGAAGTTTTCGACCAAGATCCTCGCCGTCTTCTTCCTCTGCTAGTCGCACAAATTCCTTGCTGTGTCGCCTATTGCGCCGCAGGTAGTCAATTGTAGTATTCAATGCAATCCGGTGGAGCCACGTAGAAAACTTCGATCGCCCTTTCCACGAAGAAAGTGCTCGATAAACACGAAAAAACACCTCCTGGGTAATGTCCATCGCGTCGTCGTAATTAGTAGTCATTTTCCAGGCTATCTGATACACGTACATTCGAAACCGCTCGACAATTTCCTCAAATCGCTCCTTATCACCCCTGAGTATCTCACGAGTTGTTATATACAACTCATCTTCCACTACCTTATGGGTGGCAGGCGCACCCGCAGCATGGCTCTCCACCCCCTTATTCGCCGCGGCGAACAGAGAGGTGTTATCACCCGCCTCTTTTTCCCTTTTCAACATTTTGACGCACCCTGCACCACGAAAGATGACAATCTAACCAGGTGCTGATTAAGAATCCTACTCCTCCTAACATCCCATTGCAACAAATTCGGCGGTCACCTACTCGCATTTCTCGTAGGGCCTATAGTAATACACCTCTACTCGCCTTTGTCTTATATGCCTTCAGGACAAGTGTGGTCAATCTATTTCAATTCTCTTAGTGCACCACTGTCTGCTCTTATAAATGTGAATCATGCAAGGAAAGCCGGGCCGCAAAAAGTAAGGGGGTTGGAATAAATATAACCCACCTCCCACTACCCTTATCCATTTCTCATACGCATGCTGGCCCAGGGTCAATTATACTTTTAAAAATGGTTGACAAAAGTCCACGCCCCTCTCAAAATTCCACTAAAAATAGGAGAGGATGCCATTTACCTTTCCTTTTGCCCAATGTAAAGGAGCGGGCCATGGAAGAATATCCAAAGACCTTGAAACTAAAAGATGGGACTGTGGTACGCCTGCGCCTGATGACACCGGATGACCTGCCAAAGCTCCTCGAGTTTTTCCGCGGGCTTCCGCAAGAAGACCGGCTCTTTCTCAAAGAAGACGTCACAAATCAGGCAGTCATCGAACGCTGGATCAGAGAACTCAACTATGATCGCGTGCTGCCGGTGCTTGCGGAAGTAGAAGGAAAAATTGTCGGCGACGCCACGCTTCACCTGCAAAGACGCGGCTGGTCGCGACACCTCGGTGAAATCCGCCTCGTTGTGGCCACTGACTTCCAGCGCAAAGGCCTCGGCACAATTCTGGCTCGCGAAATCTTCCACCACGCCGTCCTTAAAGGCCTTCAAAAACTACAAGCACTCATGATGGAAAGTCAGATCGGCGCACTGAAAGCTTTTGAAAAACTTGGCTTTTGCAAAGCCGCTGTTCTCAAAGACCACGTGATTGATCTCAAGGGTAACTGCCACAACCTCGTCATTATGACAAACGACGTAGGAGAACTCTGGCGCAAAATCGGTGACCTCATTCTCGAAAGTGAATTCACCATGGAATAGCCCCCGCCATGGATATGCTGATTCTCATACTCACCTGGCCTGCAATAACCAGATAATTCCCTGGCCTCCTCCTGGCCTAAAACCTGTGGCGTCCCAATCACCTCTTTGCATCGTGTGGTCCGTACCAGAGCTGCCGCTGGTCGTCAAAGCGCCATTCCGGTTCAGGCAACTCTAAAGCACGCTTCTTCCAGCCTGAGCGAATCAGTGCGGTTGTCTCTTCCCAGCTCTTCACTCCGCTCACCGCATCGAGCTCCATCACGTTCTCACCCCCGACCGCGCATCCGTAGCGCAAACACATCTCCACTTCCTCACCGCGAACGTATGCCGCCAGAAACCCTGCAATCGCCGAGTCGCCCGAACCTGTAGCACTCGCGATCTGTTCAACCGCAAAACTCGGCTCCCAGAGCTCGCGGTCGACCCAATTCTCAAGCGACCTGGGCTTTGTCGCCCCAATACGCTCAAGAACGGCTTTCGATGCCGTGCGTAAATACAACCCTTTATAGCCGCATTTAATGCAGATGATCTTTGCTCCATACTCGAGGAGCAGCGAAGCCAGATCGGAGATTTCTTGTGCGGTGAAAAAATCCAGCATGTCACGCGCGCCTGCCTCGGCCTTCTTGCGCAAAAACTCGTCGCGCGCAAGCATGAACAACGTCTCTTCCGCACTAGGCATAAAGAAATCAACATAGGGCAGGGTAGCCGCAAGAATCGGCTTCCAGTCCACTTGTCCTGCCGGTGCATTTACATCCGGCAAAGCCATGTCGAGCGAGGTCGTTACGCCCAGCCCCTTGGCCCGGCGAAAAATCTCTGCCAGCTCCCTGCCGTCATTGCGATACAGCATCTCCATCAATGGCGGGTACCCGAGGTGAAATAGCCTCGCCCGCTTCACCAGCCCGAAATCCACATCCGCTACACCAAATGTGTTGTTTGTCCCCGGACAATGGAGAAACATCCGATCCATCCCCGGAGGCGAGATCACTATTGTATAGGAGCTCTGCTCACCACTCACCCGCCGCATCCCCTGCTCGATTCCCTGCGCCTTGAGTCGCGCTAGAATCGCCTCACCAAAAAAATACTCTCCTACTCTCCCCATTAGGGCTACCCTCATCCCCAGCTGCTTTAGCGCCAGCCCGGTGTTTGACACAGGGCCGCCAGTAGATACCGCGACGCGCCCAACTTCAATGAGCTTACCAGGAATAAACACCCGGCTAGAGTCCTGGCCCTCTAGGGTCGGAAACGTAGGTATTACGTCAAAGCAAATGTGCCCTGCCACAACGATATCCAGCCGCGTCTCATCTTGCATTTCTCTCCTCCATAGCGTCTCGCTGGAATTACGCTTGGCCACCTAAGCGTGCGAATTCATAGGCCCTTCGCGCAAACGATACTTTAGTTGGGAGAATTGGCGAAGCAGAGTGATTGCGGACGGAAAAGTTTGCCAGACTGTTTCCAGCATACAGATGCAGAAAACCAAGAGATGGCAGCAGCTCTCGCTGCTGCTCAATAGTACGATGAATTCTAGCGCTGGCCCTACTCGTGAAGCGGTTTTGACCAGTCGAGGTTCATGCCGGCTGTCTTCAGGCGCAGCAACGTGGTCTTATAAGGATCGACAACTTCCTCTTCGAGGCCACGGAGCATCTGTGGATTCATTCGATAGAGGCGCGAAATCAAGTGCTGGCGTTCCTGGCCGCTCATGATGCGCGGATCGCCGCTCATTGCTGCCACGTGAAAGCTCACCTTATACTTCATCAAATACCGAACGGCCTGGAAGGGAACTTCAAAAGCCTCCGGCTTCGCTCCAGTCCTGCGAGTAAACTCCTTTGCTGTTCCCGCTTTGAGCGAAATGCGCACATGCACCTTGGGAAACTCCGTAAGCTCCCGCACGTACGATTCGTCATGGCCAAACAGCATCCCGTTCGTTTCAAGAATAAAAACATGAAACGGCGATTTCTCGACGTACTCGAGGAGACTCAATAAGTGAGCTCGTCCAATGGTCGGCTCACAACCAGAAATCCGCGCCTTGCGTACACCGCTCTCCGCTGCAACCGATTCCAGCTCTCTGATGACCTCTTGCGGAGAGTAAAGGTTCCCGACACTTTCGGGAAATTCACGCCCTAACCCAACCCAGCAAAATGCACATCGCAAGCAACACCCACAGGCATAGCCAGTGCTGATCCCACCATACACGCCGGTACTGTAGAATGCCGTGTACTTTCGGCGGTCGCCATCACAGACTATCTGCTCAGTCTTATGCGCCAGCTTGATGGCGTCAAATGCCTTAAAATTTGGTGTGACAAAACGCGGATAGCGATCTATTTTCCCAAATCCTTTCTTATCCTGCCCACTCGGCGATCAAGGCAGAAGATTTCAAGCACCCTTGTCTGTCGCCGGGATGGCCGATCCAACCTTACGCCATCCTTCAATACGAGAACCCGATGCTTTCACCTATTTTGGCTTTTCTCATCAGTGGTGGCGGTGCGCGCCATTACGACTTCCGTTCAAGAGCAAACACCACTGTGCCGCCACCTGTTATCTCGCATGGGTCAAGGCACTGAACGCGGGCAATTCCATCGCTTGCTCCTGCCAGGCCCATCTCCTGAGGCTCAACACCATGATAAAGCGCAACATAGTAGGGCATGACCGAGGTCAGCGAATGCATACAGATTGCGTCGGACTCCTTGACATTTATTCGGTACCCCTCGTCCAGAACAATACGGTTGCCAACTGAATAGACCGGACACGTCCCTCGGATGCTCTCCACGGTAATCACCAGCTGGCCCGGATACTGACGCGGAAGTCTAACGGATCGCACTTGCGCCTTCCGCGCATCCACTTCCGCACCGCAATCGCACCGAATTGTCTTCCCGTACTGGAAGAGCGTAATGTCGTACTGTTTCCCGCACTGTGGACATTCAAACGCCATGCTATCCCCCTAGCTGACTGCTTCAAATAACCTGCGCACCTAAAACTACTCTGCCTTCGAATAAGCCGCGCTACGCATCCGAGCCTTTCCGATCCTTCTTAACCAAAAGGCGCTCCGCATCGGGAAACGCGCGTCGAAAATCCGTTGTTCCGCACGG
>CAZVVA010000001.1:0-5733 GCA_964630455.1 uncultured Candidatus Sumerlaeota bacterium | reverse complement strand
AAGACATCTATCCCAGTAGCCTCCATCGCTGGCCGCGCCTCCATCCCGTTCTTGCACGGCTCGGTAACGTCGCACATGGGGCAAAGACGACACGGCCCTGATCCCAAACCGAATGCTTTATAAAATCCTGAAAGAAATGCCTTGCGCTCCAGCTGATAGGCTAATCGCGTAATATCAACGTGATCTCCGCTGTGAATAAGTATCCCGCGCTGGTAGCTGCTGTTGAGAAGAGCCCGGGTCTGCTCCGGGGTTGGCGAATAGGGTGGGCAGGTCAGGCATTCTCCGTAACCATCACAGCCAAATTGACACTTAAAACGCACCCAGGGCAATGCGACAACACTACTTGTTTCAATGACCTTCGCATGCAGCGCACCATGCTTTTTCGCATAGGTGCACAATACTGTCAGGTCGCGCTTGGCCATGAACTGATTGGTGTTTATTAACCCGTTTCAGTCAGATTTACTACGTGGTTGAATCTCAAATCATACCACAAAAATGCCAAAATCCATTAAAAATACCTCGGTTTCCTAAGAGCATGTATGTCATTGAATATTAAAAGAATCCGGCGAGAAAAGTCAATTACTTTCTCTCAGCAATTTAATTAATTTGCCTTTAGCGCTTGATATGAATCCGCACAAGTGGGGTAAATTGAATTTTTTGAGAAGTTTTCTCTTTTAGAGCCTGTTTTGCCGCTCTTTTTGCTCCCTTGTCGGCTTTTTGCGGCTTTTCTACGATTTTAAGCAGCCTGTCTAGGCTGTTAGTTTGAGAAGAGGTCGCATTTGCCAAGGGAAAAGAATGAATTTCAACTTTTAACCTATCTCTTTTCAATGATCAGGAGGGGAAATTCATCGTAAAAAACCTCTTGACAGCAAGAAGAGGGCTATATTAACATCACTCTTTTGTAGATCGCAGATGGCTCAGGAATATAAAATCACAGAAGTTTTTTCCACCACAGCCTGAATTCATTGATAATTTGTGTCTCCCAAACGCTATTTAGCAGGGGGTTTTTTTATGCCTACAATTAACCAGCTGGTGCGTAAGGCCAGGCGGCGTGTGAGAAAGAAGTGCAACACGCCTGCATTGCAGAGATGTCCGCAGAAACGCGGTGTTTGCACTCGCGTGTATACCACGACGCCGAAGAAGCCAAACTCGGCGCTGCGCAAGGTGGCGCGTGTGCGTCTTACAAATGGTCTTGAAGTAACAGCCTATATCCCGGGTGAGGGACATAATCTGCAGGAACACTCCATTGTTATAATCCGGGGTGGCCGGGTAAAAGATCTTCCCGGGATTCGCTATCATATCGTGCGAGGTATGCTTGATACACAAGGGGTACAAACACGGAGACGGGGGCGCTCGAAATACGGCGCAAAGCGCCCGAAATAATCACCGGGAGGGCTGATAACGTATGTCACGCAAAGGCAGTGCTGTTAAACGCGAGATACCGCCTGATCTGAAATATGACAGTGTGTTGGCAAGTAAGTTTATCAATCACATAATGCGAAAAGGGGAGAGGAGCGTGGCCGAACGCGTCTTTTACAGTGCCCTGGACATGGTACAATCCAAAGTTCCCCAAGCGGAGCCGATCAATGTCTTCAATCAAGCGGTGGAGAATGTCAAGCCCCTCCTGGAGGTGAAATCAAGACGCGTAGGTGGGGCTAACTATCAGGTGCCTATTGAAGTTCGACCGGAGCGGCGGGTCACGCTGGCCATCCGCTGGATTATCGAGAATTCAAGGTCACGCCCGGAGAAGACAATAATTGAGCGCCTGGCTTTAGAACTAATTGATGCTTATAACAAGACCGGGCGGGCGATTAAGAAACGGGAAGATACACATCGCATGGCGGAGGCGAACAAAGCATTTGCGCACTATCGCTGGTAACAGTGATTACAATGGAGAAAATCTACAGCAATCTGGTGGTGGGCAGTTGTACGAATGACACATCGTCTTTGCGAGTGTTGCATGACGAGTGTTGGTTTGTAGATATAGAGCGGCTTAGGAGATAAGGTGCACGAAATACTTGATCGCCCCCGCTCGGCGATAACGGCCACCCAACCAGATTTCTTTTTGTCTCTTTGGCTGTAGGGGGAATTCGTTAATTGCCCCTACTATAAGGTAGGTGAATTTCAGATGTCACGCAAATATCCACTCGAAAAAGTTCGCAACATCGGTATTATGGCGCATATTGATGCTGGGAAAACTACGACGACCGAGAGGATGCTTTTCTACACGGGCCGGACGTACCGGATAGGCGAAGTGGACGAAGGCTTGGCGGAAATGGACTGGATGGATCAGGAGAAAGAGCGGGGTATCACGATTACCTCCGCCGCAACTCACTGTGAGTGGAAGGGCTATCATATCAACTTGCTTGACACGCCGGGCCACGTAGATTTCACCGTAGAAGTCGAGCGCTCGATTCGCGTGCTTGACGGAGCAATTGCCCTGTTCTGTGCTGTCGGAGGGGTTGAGCCACAGTCCGAGACCGTGTGGCGGCAGGCCAATCGCTACGGTGTGCCTCGCGTCGCGTTTGTTAACAAAATGGATCGTATCGGGGCCGACTTCTTTGGCACCATCTCGATGATGCGCGAACGCCTGCGGACTGTGCCCCTGCCGATCCAGCTCCCTATTGGGAATGAAGATCAATTTCGGGGCGTTGTGGATCTCATTGAGATGCAGGCCTACGTCTGGCTTCTAAATGGTGAAGATGAGTTTGGCAGCAGGTTCGAGGTCACCAGTATTCCCGATGATCTTGCCGCCATGGCCCACGAGCAGCGCACTAAACTCCTGGAAACTATTGCAGAATATGACGAGCAGATCATGGAACAGTACATAACAGGAGATGAGATTCCTGCCAAAGTCCTGCACGACAAAGTACGCGCTTTGACCCTTCGGGCTACCGTCACTCCTGTGCTCTGTGGCTCGGCTTTTCGCAATCGCGGAGTCCAGCCGTTGCTGGATGCCATCACACGCTATCTTCCGTCGCCTCTCAACGTTCCTCCCATTGAGGGCAAGCATCCAGAGACACAAGAAGTGCAAGTTCGGGATCCGGATGACAACGGGCCCTTTTCAGCACTGGCATTTAAAGTTGCGTCAGATACGCACATTGGGAAATTAACCTACTTCCGGGTCTATTCCGGCACAATTGCCGCCGGGTCGTATGTTTACAATGCCACCAAGGAGAAGAATGAACGACTTGCGCGCATTTTGCTCATGCACGCCAATGATCGCGAGCGGATTTCCCATGTGCAAACCGGCGACATAGCGGCAGCCGTCGGCTTAAAGGATACTGCAACTGGCGACACGCTGTGTGACATTGATCACGCCATCTTGCTGGAGGCCATGTCATTTCCTGAGCCGGTGATTTCCGTGGCAATAGAGCCCAAGACGAAAGCAG
Source organism: uncultured Candidatus Sumerlaeota bacterium (assembly GCA_964630455.1). Classification (GTDB taxonomy): domain Bacteria; phylum Sumerlaeota; class Sumerlaeia; order MWCT01; family JAUWMI01; genus JAUWMI01. The sequence continues at coordinate 2,341 of CAZVVA010000001.1, read as the reverse complement.
ATCAGGACAAATTGGCCATTTCTCTTGCCAGGCTGGCTGATGAAGATCCAACCTTTCGAGTGAGGATTGATGAGGATACCGCGCAAACCATTATTTCAGGCATGGGAGAATTGCATCTGGAAGTTCTGGTCGAGCGGCTGCGGCGCGAATTTCGCGTAAGTGCCAATGTTGGCAGGCCCCAAGTTGCGTACCGCGAAACCTTGCAGACGTCCATTGAAGTGGAAGGAAGTTTCATCAAGCAGACAGGTGGCCGCGGACAGTATGGCCACGTACGCCTACGTATCGAGCCGATGAAGCCTGGCTTTGGCTTTGAGTTCCTGAACGCCGTGGTGGGCGGAGCTGTTCCGCGCGAATACATCCCGTCAATTGAAAAAGGTGTTATTGAGGGGATGAGCAGTGGCGTACTGGCTGGCTATCCCATAGTAGATATTAAAGTCACGGTGTTTGACGGGTCCCATCATCCCGTTGATTCCTCCGACATAGCATTCCAAGCCGCTGCGGCCATAGCATTCCGTGATGGTGCCCGTAAATGTAATCCCCGGCTTCTCGAGCCTATTATGGCGATTGAGATCCTGACCCCGAGTATTTATATGGGCGAGGTCATCGGTAACTTGCAGCAGCGCAGAGCGAAAATTGAGGAAGTTAAGATACGTGGGGAACTACAGATCATCAAAGCCACGGCCCCGTTGGGTGAGATGTTCGGCTACGCAACTCAACTGCGCTCAGTAACTCAGGGACGCGCAACACATACCATGCAGTTCTCGCATTACGCCCAGGTGCCAAAGGCAATTGCCGAGAAAATCACGGGTTCGACATATGTGGAAAAAATTAAACTTTAGACTTGACGAGAGGGTATTTTCATATACAGTTATTCACGCTTTTTCTTGCGTAATACCGAGGATTATTATTTTTCTAAGCAGCTATTTTCTCCGTTTCAGGAGACCCTCGTCCTGAAACTTCTGGCTTTAGAAGCGCTGTGCCATCGCTTCTAAAGCCTTGCTACTGTGTCTCTTTCTGAAGTAGAGGGCGACTTCGATTTCCCCTCAGGCAGAGCAATACAGTTTCTCCCCTGACGGTGAAGTGCTCTGGGTCGCAGCAATGAGGGGATTATTCTATCAACGGAGGTACAAAGGGAGCGATGGGAAAGGGAAAGCAAAAGTTTGAACGTACGAAGCCGCACGTGAATGTGGGTACGATAGGGCATATTGATCATGGCAAGACGACGTTGACCGCGGCAATAACGTTGCGCCAGCAGTCGAGGAAGATGGCGCAGTATATTTCGTTTGATGAGATAGATAAGGCGCCGGAGGAGAAGGCACGAGGGATAACGATAGCAACGGCGCATGTGGAGTATGAGACCGAGAACCGTCACTATGCGCATGTGGATTGTCCGGGTCATGCGGATTATATCAAGAACATGATCACGGGAGCTGCGCAGATGGATGGAGCGGTGCTGGTGGTTGCAGCGCCTGATGGGCCGATGCCGCAGACGCGAGAGCATATATTGTTGGCACGTCAGGTTGGGGTGCCGCGGATAGTGGTGTATATGAACAAGGTAGACATGATGGATGATCCTGAGTTATTGGATTTAGTGGAGTTGGAGGTGAGGGAGTTACTGTCTAAGTATGAGTTTCCGGGTGATGATATACCGATTATTCGAGGTTCAGCGCTGAAGGCTCTGGAGGGGGATGAGAGCGAGACCGGGATGGTTTCTGTAGATAAGTTGCTCGAGGCGCTGGATTCGTATGTCACGGTTCCGGTGCGTGATACGGAGAAGCCGTTTTTGATGCCAGTGGAGGATGTGTTCAGTATCACAGGGCGAGGCACAGTGGCGACGGGGCGAGTGGATCGAGGCCGAGTGAAGGTTGGAGAGGCGGTAGAGATTGTAGGGTTGAGCGAGACGCAGAAGTCGGTGGTAACGGGAGTAGAGATGTTTCGCAAGCTTCTGGACCATGGAGAAGCGGGGGATAACGTAGGGCTGTTGCTGCGGGGGATAGAGAAGGATCGGGTAGAGCGAGGTCAGGTGGTAGCGGCGCCGGGTTCAATAACGCCGCACCGGAAATTCAAGGCGTCGGTGTATGTGCTGACGAAAGAAGAGGGAGGGCGTCACACGCCGTTTTTCACTGGCTACCGGCCGCAGTTTTACTTTCGGACGACGGATGTGACGGGTATGGTTCAGATGCCCGAGGGAGTTGAGATGGTGATGCCAGGAGATAACGTAGGGCTGGAGATAGAGTTGATCATGCCGATAGCGATGGAGAAGGAGTTGCGGTTTGCGATTCGAGAGGGAGGTCGTACGGTCGGCGCTGGCGTCATCACTGAGGTTATTGAGTAAGGCTTG